>JAICIW010000349.1 GCA_025928735.1 Rhodanobacteraceae bacterium
GACACCACCGCCAGCGCTGCGCCCACCGCGACCACGGCGAAGGCGATGAAGCAGACCATCTGGAAGATCGAATGATTCATGCGCGATTACCTGTACGCCGCGTCTTGCGCGCGATTGGCCGCAATGGATTTCTCGAAACGGTCGCCCATCGCCAGCAGTTGCGGCTTGGTGATGATGTTTTCGCCGCGGCGTTCCATGTGGTACTCCAGGATGTCCGTCAGCACGATCGAATCGACCGGGCAGCTTTCCTCGCAGAAGCCGCAGTAGATGCACTTGAACAGATCGATGTCGTAGCGCGTGGTGCGGCGCTGACCGTCCGATGCACGCGGAGCCGAGTCGATGGTGATCGCCAATGCCGGGCACACCGCTTCGCACAGCTTGCAGGCGATGCAGCGCTCCTCGCCGTTGGGGTAGCGGCGCAGCGCGTGCAGCCCGCGGAAACGTACCGAACGCGGAATGGTCTCCATCGGGAAACGCAGCGTGTACTTGTGCTTGAAGAGATACTTCAGCGTCACCCACAGGCCGGCCGCGAGTTCCAGCAGCAACAGGCTCTTGAGATAGTCGACAACTTTTTTCATCTCAGTGCCCTATCGTCACCACGCCGAAGAAACGGAAAAGACCCGCCACGAAAATCCACGCGATCGAAATCGGAATGAAAACCTTCCAGCCCAACCGCATGATCTGGTCGTAGCGATAGCGCGGAAAGGTCGCGCGCAACCACAACAGTGAGGTCGCAAACACGAAGAACTTCAGGAACAGCCACCACCAACCCGGCTCCGAGAACCAGCCCAGGTGCCAGCCCTGGAACGGGCTGAGCCAGCCGCCCATGAACAGGATCGACACCAGGAACGACATCAGGATCATGTTCGCGTATTCGGCGAGGAAGAACAGCGCGAACGCCGACCCCGAATACTCCACATGGAAGCCCGCCACGATTTCCGATTCGCCCTCGGCCACGTCGAACGGCAGGCGGTTGGTTTCAGCCACACCCGAGATGTAGAACACCAGGAACATCGGCAGCAGCGGCAGCCAGAACCAGTCGAACAGGCCCTTGCCGCCGGCCTGCGCCTCGACGATTGCGGTGAAGTTGAGGCTGCCGGCCAGGATCAACACCGTCACCAGCGCCATGCCGATGCAGATTTCGTAAGAGATCATCTGCGCGGCCGAACGCATCGAACCGAGCAACGCGTAGCGCGAGTTCGACGCCCAGCCGGCCAGGATGATGCCGTACACGCCCAGCGAACTCATCGCCAGCACGTACAGCACGCCCGCATTCACGTTGGCCAGCACGAACCCGCCGCCGTTGAATGGAATCACCGCCCACACTGCCAGCGCCGGAATCACCGACAGCAACGGCGCGGCGAAATACAGAAAGCGGTTGGCGTTGGTGGGAATGATCACTTCCTTGATCAGCAGCTTCAGCACGTCCGCGAACGCCTGCAGCAGTCCGAACGGGCCGATCTTGTTCGGCCCGATGCGCACGTGCATCCAGCCGATCACCTTGCGTTCCCACCACACGTACATCGCCACGGCGATGATCACGGGCACCGCGATCGCGAGGATCTTCCCGAGCGTCCACCCGAAGATGAGGGCGTCGTTCATGCGGCCACCGCCTTGATGGTGAGCACCGCACCGTGCGGCGGCAGCGAGGCGGTCGCGGCATGCCCGGCTTCGATCCACGCGCAGCCTTTCGGCACGGCGACATCGATGACGACCGGCAAGACCGCGCCATTGACATCGGCCTTGACGCCATCCAGCAGCGCAAGTGCACGCGCATCATCGGCGCAGATACGTAATGCCGGCGCACGGTTCAAGGGATGCGCCTGCAAGCCCTTGGCACGACGCACCACGGCATCGCTGCGATAGATGCCCACGGTACCGACCCGAACAAGTTGACCTTGCGCCGAGTCGACACGCGGTGCCAGTCGGGTCGCTGTCGCGGAAGTCGGCTGCTTGATGCGGTCTGCGACGCGCGCATGCACGTCACCGAAATCGACGAAGTCGAACCCGGCCACGCCCAACGCGCCGCCCAGCGCACGCAGCACCTTCCAGCCTGGCCGCGACTGACCAGCCAACGTCGAACCGGCGGCGACGGTTTGCGCCACGCCATCGACATTCACGTAGGTGCCATCGATCTCGGGCGGCAGCCCCAACGGCAACACCGCATCGGCCGTGCGCTTGACGCCTTCGCAGAGATAGGCGCCTGCGTACACGCAGAACCCGGCGGTTTCGCGTGCCTTGTCATAAGCCGCCGGTGCGAACGTGTCCTGCGATCCCGCCTGCCAGGCAAGCAACGCTTTCGGCACGCGTTCCAGAATGTCCTTCGCGCCGCTGCTCGATTGCGCGCCCACGCGTGCGAGGCCAACCGCGTTGGCCCCGGACGGCAATTCGTTGAACGCGCTGTTCGTCGACTTCGCGATGCCGCGCGCGAGCGCGCGCAACCACGATGCCTGCGGATGCTGGGTGGCCACGTCGCCCAGGATCACCACCGACGCGCCGGCATCCCGCAACACCTGGCACCACTGGCGCGCCTCGTCGTCGTCCGCGACGCCGGCGATGGCATCGGCCAGGGCAGGCTCGTCGCCGGCGACGCCGGCAGCCCTGGCCAAGCGCAACAACGCCGCGACCAGATCCTGCGGCGGCACCACCTTTTCGCCGGCCAGCTCGAAGCTCCAGTCGAAATGCACCGGATTCAAC
>JAICIW010000247.1 GCA_025928735.1 Rhodanobacteraceae bacterium
CACGATCACGCCTGCCGCAACCAGCTCGCGGATGGCGTTCGGCGCCATGCGCTCCGGGGCCACTGTCAGCAATGTCTTTCCGTGCTGCAGGGATTCCGCCACGCGCAATTCGTCCGCATCCGGGGCATGCAGGTACTTTTCCGCATGTACGCCCTTGCGTTCGCGGCTGATGAACGGTCCTTCGAGATGGATGCCCAGAACGCCCGGCACCGCTTCCGCCATGGCGAGTTCGGTTGCCGCAATCGCGGTGCGCATCTTCTCGATGGTGTCGCTGATCAGGGTTGGCAGGAAGCCGGTGGTGCCGAATCGACGATGCGCCGCGCCGATCGCGCGGATACCGTCCACGGTCGGCTGGTCGTTGAACAGAACACCGCCGCCGCCGTTGACCTGGCAATCGATGAAGCCCGGCAGCAACATCCGTCCCGACAAGTCGTGCATCCGCGCACCGGCCGGAAGATCGCTCACCGCTGCCAATTCGCGGATCTGCTCACCTTCCACGATCACCGCGACATCGTCGCGCCAACCCTCTGGGGCAAGAACACGTGCGTTGACCAGGGCAGTCGTCATCACACCGTCTCGGTGACCTTGGCGAGATGCGGTGGATGATCCGGATCGCGGCCGCGGGCGATCGCGAGCGCGTTGACGGCGCTATAGAAACTCTGGATCGCCAGGATCGGCGCGCAGACCGGATGCTCGGTCGGCACGATGGGCAAGGCATGGCGACCGGTGGCAGACGGCGCGGCGGTCCACACGTCGGCGCCACGACGGCGGAAATCCTGGGCGGTGGCCAGCACACCCGCGAGCGCGTGATCAGCTTGCGCGAACAGCAGCACCGGCAAGCGCGGACCGACCAGTTCCATCGGGCCGTGACGGACTTCTGCGCTGCTGAAGGCCTCGGCGTGCAGCGCGCAGGTTTCCTTCAGTTTCAGGGCCGCTTCCTGTGCCGCGGCAAGGCCGAAACCGCGACCCAGCACGAACAGATCGTGCATGTCGCGAAGGCCTTCGACGAGTGGCGACCAGTCGAGCGCAAAGGCGCGGCGCAACTGCTCGGGCAGGGCATGCAACGCGTCGAGCAAAGCCCTGTCCTCACGCCAGTGCGCGGTCAGATGCAGCACCGCCGTCAGCGAACCGATGAAGCTTTTGGTGGCCGCGACACTCTTTTCGGGGCCGGCTTGCAAGGGAATCACGGTATCCGCGAGCGCCGCGAGCGGCGAATTCTCCGCATTGACCAGCGCGACCACATGCGCGCCGGCATGGCCCGCGGCTTCCGCGCTGCGCAAGAGGTCGGGGCTCGCGCCCGATTGCGAAATGACGAGATACAGCGCGCCGCGAAGTTTCAACGGCACCGAGTAGATCGATTCGACCGACGGTGATGCCGAGGCCGTCACGCAGCCGGTTTGTGTTTCGATGACGTATTTGGCGTACGTCGCCGCGTGATCGGAACTGCCGCGCGCGCAGGTCACGACGAAAGGCGGCGCCGTGTCGCGAAGCTTTACCGCGAGTGCGCGCATGCCTGCATCATTGCGTTCAAGCTGCCGGGCGACGGTGTCGGCCGCCTCGGCGGCCTCCCGGTGCAATGCGGTGGATTCGGGCTGGATGTCGCGCACTTCGGGGGAAGTCATGGTGTTCGGTAGTCCTTATTGCCGGGGCCGGGGCGGGGCGGTCGAACCGCGCACCACCAACTCCGGACTGAAGCCTTCATTTTCGACATCATTGCCGTGGATCTGCGCGATCAGCAGACGCGCCGCGTGCTCGGCGATCACTTCGGTGCGTTGCCGCGAGGTGGTCAGCGAAGGCCAGGAGTGGCGCGAAAACGGGCTGTCCTCGAAACCGGCGACGGACAAATCATAGGGAACGTGCAGGCCGGCAGCGCGTGCGGCCGCCAGCACGCCGGCCGCAATTTCGTCGTTGGAGCCGAAGATGGCAGTCGGCGGTTCGGGCAGGCCGAACAACCGGCGCGCGCCCCGGAAGCCGTCGTCGAACGCATAATCGCCCTCGAGCACGAGTTCCTGGTCCAGCGGCACGCCATAGTCCTGCAAGGCTTTCTCGTAACCCTTGTAGCGTTCAGGGCTGGAGCGGTGCTGCTTGCCGCCCCACAGGAAACCGATCCTGACATGGCCCAACTGGATCAGATAAGCCGTGATCGCGTACGCCGCGTCGCGGTCGTCCACGAACACACATGGAAAACCGTCGCGCGGATCTTCGGCCGCGGAAATCACGCGCACCAGCGGAATGTTGTACGCCGCCAGTTCGCGCAGCAGCGCCATGCGTTCGGACATCGGCGGTGCCAGCACCAAGCCCGCAAGCCGGGATCGGTGCGCGAGGTCGCGCAACTCCTCGGCGAGTTTGGGCGCGCGCGAATCGCAGGGATGAATCTGCAAGCCGAAACCCATTTCGCGGCAGGCGGCCAGCGCTCCCTGCTGCACGGCGATGATGTAGTAGGGATTGGGGTTGTCGTACACCAGCCCGATCGCGTACGCCTTGGCGCTGCGCAGACTGCGCGCCGACAGGTCGGGGCGATAATCGAGCTGTTCGATCGCCCGCATCACGCGCTCGCGCGTTTCCTCGCGCACCGAACCTTCATGGTTGATCACGCGCGACACGGTCTTCAGCGATACCCGGGCCTGCTTGGCGACATCCCGGATGGTGGCGGTTCCCAATTCAGGCTCCTTCAAGTAATGGACTTGCGCATCGTCGCACGTCCAGCCATGGCTTTCAGAGTGTCGCCGTCGCGGAATCGATCACGGTTGTCCGTGCGTTTTGCCCGACCTTGTGGCCCAGCAAGCCATAGAACAGGATATAGAGATAGCCGGGCACCATCACCACCAGAAATGCCAACTGGAAATTGATCACTTCCTCCAGCCGCACGAAAATGTTCGGAATCACCGCGCCGCCCGCGATGCCCATGATCAGCAGTGCCGATCCGAACTCGGTCTGGTCGCCCAGTCCCTTGATGGCCAACGGGAAGATCGCCGGCCACATCATCGCGTTGGCGATGCCCAGCGCGGCGACGAAGGCCACCGATGTGTAACCGTGGGTGAGCCACGCGGCGAACGCGAACAGCACGCCGAACACCGCGGAAATCGCAAGATAGCGCTGCTGCGAAATGAAACGCGGCGTCAGGATCACACCCAACACGTAGCCGATCAGCATCCCGATCATCGTGTACGTGGTCAAGTGCTTGGCGTGTTCGGGTGAAAGCCCGGATGCGGTGCCGTAGACCACGATGCTGTCGCCGGCCTGGACCTCCATGCCGACGTAGATGAAAAGGCAGACCACGCCCAGCCACAAATACGGAAAGCTGAAGATGCTGCGCTTGCCAGCGTGCCTGCTCGAATCGCCATCAGGCTTGATTTCCGGCAGCGACGAAAACACCACGCAGATCGCGAGGACCGCCAGCACCCCGGCGATCACCACGTAGGGCATGAACGCGCGATGCACGAACTCGTGCTGCAGCAGCGCCTTCGCAGCTGTCGACCCGGCCGCATTGATCTTGTCCACGTACGCATCGACGCCGCCCAGCAGCAGTGCGCCGAACACGATCGGCGCCAGTGCGCCGGCCACCTTGTTGCAGATGCCCATGATCGCCACGCGCTTGGCGCCGCTCTCGATGGGGCCAAGAATGCTGACGTAGGGGTTGGAGGCCGTCTGCAGCAGCGCCAGTCCGGCGCCGATGACGAACAGGCCCACCAGTGCGCCCGAGTACGAATACATGGCCATGCATTGCGCGAAGACCACCGAACCGACGGCCATCACGAACAGTCCCAGCGCCATGCCCTTCTTCATGCCGGTGCGCTTCAGCACCGCGGCCGACGGCAGTGCCAGCACGAAATACGACACGTAGAACACGAACGGAATCCAGAACGCGCTGACGTTGTCGAGGTTGAAACCCACCTTCACGAACAGGATCAGTGAGCCGTTCAACCAGGTGACGAAGCCGAAGATGAAGAACAGCACGCCGATGATCGTCATCGACATCAGGTAGTGCGACTGCTGCTGCGAGGTGGCATGCGGGGCCATGGTTCGCTCCTGTACCCGGGTCGACGGGCTGGTGGAATTGACCAACGTTGTCATCAGGGATGTCTTGTCGCGAGTATCGCATGACCTGTTCGCGGAAAAACAGACCTCGCGCCAGCATCTGGATTGCTGCAAAGCAGCGCAATTGGAACCTTCGATGGTTGTCAAAGGCCC
>JAICIW010000115.1 GCA_025928735.1 Rhodanobacteraceae bacterium
GAGCACGAATTGCGCGACGTGGCCGCACTGCGGGCACACTGCGCGCGCTTGAAGGTGCCGGTCAAAGACCGTTACGGCTGGGGCAAGCTGCTGCTGGAGATTTTCGAAAAGACCGTCGAACACGCGCTGATGCAGCCGACGTTCATCACCCAGTATCCGACCGAAGTCTCGCCACTGGCGCGCGCCAACGACGCCGATCCCGAAATCACCGACCGCTTCGAGTTGTTCGTGGGCGGCAAGGAACTGGCAAACGGCTTTTCCGAATTGAACGATCCCGAGGATCAAGCCGCGCGCTTCCGCGCGCAGGGCGAGGCGCTGGCGGGCGGCGACGACGAGGCCATGCACTTCGACGCGGACTACATCCGCGCGCTGGAAGTGGGCCTGCCGCCAACCGGCGGTCTCGGCGTCGGCATCGACCGGCTGGTAATGCTGCTGACCGATTCGGCGTCGATCCGCGACGTCTTGCTGTTTCCGTACATGCGGCCGGAGGCCCAGTGACCGGTTCGAAAAAATCCATAGTGCTGAAGTCGACTCAAGACGCATCGGTATTGGAGTTTTCACTTCTCGGAATCGAGGCTGTTTCTGGAATAGGGAGCGAAGCAGCGACAATGTTTCGTGCGCGCTTTGTCGATCCAGGAGAATCTGATTATTCAGGTGAGATAAAAAACCTCGACCGAATTCTCCGGGCTGCCGAGTGATCTGTTTGTTCGGATGGCGGAGCTGTGGCGCGGGTGGAATGGTGACTGCGCTGGGAATCAAGCGATGGTCTCAACGGCTTGTTGAGTTTGGTTGCGAGGTGCGACTCATTGGGTCACATTTGCGTAACCGTGGAATTGCGGGAGTCCTGGACAAATTCAGGCTACAGGGTGAAATATGGCTCGAGGCGGGCCAGCTTGATGATTTTGCCTTTAGAATGAAAAGCCTTTTCCGACCGGAATCGAACGACTAATGTGGTACGCAATCACCGGCATCGACGTCGAAAATTCACTGGACAAGCGCAAGGCCGCGCGGCCCGCGCACTTGGCGCGCTTGCAAAAGCTGCTGGAGGAAGGCCGCCTGTTGCTGGCCGGGCCGTTCCCCGCGATCGATGCGGAAGATCCGGGCCCCGCGGGCTTCAGCGGCAGCCTGATCCTCGCCGAATTCCAGGATCTTGAAACCGCCAAGGCGTGGGCCGATGCCGATCCGTATCGCGCGGCCGGCGTATACAAGGGAGTGACAGTGCGGCCGTTCTGCCAAACCTTGCCATGAGCGCGGTGTCGATCGAAGACATCCGTGCACGGTTGCAAACGGCCTTCGTGCCCACGGCACTGGACGTGACCGACGAAGGTCATCTGCACATTGGCCATGCGGGCGAGGGCACGGGGCACTTCCGCGTGCGGATCGCCGGTGCGGCGTTCGAGGGCAAGACCCGGGTGCAGCAACATCGCATGGTGTACGACGCGCTCGCGGACCTGATGGGCCATGGCATCCATGCGCTGGCGATCGAGGCGCAAAACTCGTCGCACGAATGAACGGCGGGAAATGTGTTTCCCTTCGTCATTCCGGACAAGCCCGCGTAGCGGGCGCGATCCGGAATCCAGTGTCTTTGCGCGCGGGCCGAGTCGATGCGAGGTTTGTGCTGCAACCTGTTGAAAGCAAACAAACGATCATCTTTTCGTTGCGCCATGCCGCGGTACTTGGCACAGTGGCGCATTCGCCCGGCGCCATGCCGTCGGCCCCAACGTTGCCGTGACCTCCAATAACTGACCGATGCGCCTGTCCACGATCAAACTGGCCGGATTCAAGTCATTCGTCGACCCGACCGTCCTCCACCTTCCCACCAACCTTACCGGCGTCTGCGGCCCCAACGGCTGCGGCAAGTCCAACATCATCGACGCGATCCGCTGGGTGATGGGCGAAAGCGCGGCCAGTCGGCTGCGCGGTGAAGCCATCACCGACGTGATCTTTTCGGGTTCGTCCGGACGCAAGCCCGTCGGGCAGGCCACCGTCGAGCTGGTTTTCGACAACTCGGATGGCACCCTCGGCGGCGAATATGCCGGCTTCAACGAGATTTCCGTGAAGCGCAGCGTCAGCCGCGATTCGCAATCCGATTACTACTTGAACGGCGTGCGCTGCCGCCGCCGCGACATCACCGACCTGTTCCTCGGCACCGGCCTCGGCGCGCGCAGTTATTCGATCATCGAGCAGGGCGTGATTTCCGACATCGTGGAATCGCGTCCCGAGCAGTTGCGCATCCATCTGGAAGAAGCCGCGGGCGTGTCGCGTTACAAGGAACGTCGCAAGGAAACCGAAAGCCGCATCAAGGCCACGCGCGAGAACCTCGATCGCGTGAAGGACGTGCGCGAGGAGGTCGAAAAACAACTCGATCATTTGAACCGACAGGCACGCGCGGCCGAACGCTGGAAAAAATTGAAAGAGGAACGCGGTTTGCGCGAAGCCGAGCTGCGCGCCTTGAACTATCGTTTCGTGAGCGCGCAACTC
This sequence comes from Rhodanobacteraceae bacterium, assembly GCA_025928735.1. Classification (GTDB taxonomy): domain Bacteria; phylum Pseudomonadota; class Gammaproteobacteria; order Xanthomonadales; family Rhodanobacteraceae; genus 66-474. The sequence continues at coordinate 2,482 of JAICIW010000115.1, forward strand.
GAAACCCGTCGGCAGGCGCTGCGCGAGGCCGAAACCGCGCTGGAAGGCAAGCTGGCCGCGCAGCGTCATCTCGAAGCGCAAATCGAGACGGGCCGCGAAACGCACCAGCAACACACCGAGGCGATGAACGCGGTGCAGGCGGAGGTCTACCAGGTTGGAGCCGAGCTTGCGCGCGTCGAGCAGCAGATCAAGCATCATCGCGAAATGCTGGAACGCTTGAATCACGATCGCGAGGAATCCGAACGCGCTTGGGCGGAATTGGCCGATCATCTTGGCGCCGACACCGCACAACATGATGAGCTGAAGGCCGCTATCGGCGAGGCGGAACCCGAAACCGGTCGTCTGCGCGGAGCCGAAACGCAGGCCGCACAGGCGCTGAACGAAGCCGAAGCCGCGCACGCGGCGTGGCAGCAGCGCTGGGAATCGCACAGCGGGCAAACCGCGTCCACTTCCCGCGAAGCCGAAGTCGAACGTACCCACATCGACCATCTGGACAAGCAGGCGCTGGACCTGTCGCGCCGCCGCGAAGCGCTGCGCAACGAGCGCAAGAACCACGATGTCGATGCGCTGGCGGCCGGCACCGCGGGTCTCGCCGATGAACACGCCGCGCTGAAAATCCAGGTCGAATCGCATTCGCAAAACCTCGAACACCACAAGGCCGAAGCCGAACGATTGTTGGGCGAGGAGCGCCAGACGCAGTCGGCGTTGCAGGAAGCGCACGCACAGAAGCAAACGCTGCGTGGCCGGATTGCATCGCTCGAAGCCTTGCAGCGCGCCGCGCTGGGACGCGACCGCGACGCGGCGCGCGAATGGCTGCAGAAGGTCGGCCTTGCCAACGGCGAACGGCTCGGCGCGCGATTGAAGGTCAGCGACGGCTGGGATCGTGCCGTGGAAACCGTGCTGGCCGGCATGCTGGAAGCCGTGCTGGTCGACGAGCCCGCAGCGCTGACCGATGACCTTGCCGGCATCGAGAAAATCGACATTACCTTGATCGGCAATGGCGAAGCGCTCGACGCGGATGTGTCCGGCACGCTCGCCGCCGTGGTGGCGGGTCCGGCTGCAGCGCGCGCGTTGCTGGCGCAGGTGCGCACCGCCGGATCGCTCGATGAAGCGCGTGCGATCGCTCCGACGCTCGCGCCCTCGCACACCGTCATCACCCAAGATGGCGTCTGGCTCGGTCCAGGCTTTGCGCGCGTGCGCCGTGCCGAAGGCGGCCAGTTCGGCGTGCTGACGCGCGAGCGCGAGTTGCAGGAAGCCACTACGGAACTCGCCACGGTCGACAAGCGGATCGCCGAGCTTCAGGAGCGCCAGGCCGAAGTTCGCGACCAACGCCGTGCAGTCGAACAATCGCGCGATGATGCGCAGCGGGACGTGTACAACACCCATCGCCGGCTGTCGGAACTGGCCGGTGAGATGCAGAGCCGGCAGGGCCGCATCGACACGGCCAAGGCGCGGCTTGCCGCGATCGATGCCGAGCACGGCGACATTGAAGCCGCGCTTGCCGAAAACGAACAGCTGCTGCAGGCGGCGCGTGCGCGCATGCAGGCTGCCGTCGCCAGCATGGGTGAGCACGAGCAGGCCCGCGTCGCGCTGGAATCCGAACGCAGGCAATTGCTGGAGCGCCGCGAAGCCGCCCGCGCGGACGCGCAGGAAGCTTCCGACGTTGCGCATCGGCACGCGATCGCGATGGAATCGAAACGCGTCACGCTGGCCGCGCTGGAACAGTCACTCGCGCGCATGCACACGCAGCGCGAGCAACTCGAGCGGCATCGTGCCGAACTGGATCGGCGCCTCGCCGAGGGCGGCGACCCGATCGCCGCGCTGGAGAAAGAACGTCAGACGTGTCTTGAACAGCGGCTCAACGTGGACAAGAAACTGGTGGACGCGCGGCGCGTGGTAGAAGATGCCGCCAACGCCTTGCGCGAGCACGAGCAGGCGCGTCATGCGGCCGAGCAGGCGATGTCGGGCGAGCGCGACACACTGGAGAATCTGCGCCTGGAAGAGCAGGGCCATCGGCTGCGCGCCGAGCAACTGGCCGAGGCCATCCGCGAGGCGGGGCTGGAAATCGAGCCGTTGCTTGCGAACCTTCCCGACGAGGTGCAGCCGGAAGCGTGGCAGGAAAAGATCACCGACCTCGATGGCCGCATCGCCAAGCTTGAACCTGTCAATCTCGCGGCGATCACCGAGCACGCCGAAGCCGCTCAGCGCAAGGAATACCTCGACGCGCAGATGACCGACCTCACCACCGCGCTCGACACACTGGAAAACGCGATCCGCAAGATCGATCGCGAAACCCGCGAGCGTTTCAAGGATACGTTCGATCGCGTCAACGCCGGTTTCCAGGATCTGTTCCCGAAATTGTTCGGCGGCGGCCATGCCTACCTGGAGCTGACCGGCGAAGACCTGCTGGACGCGGGCGTCACCATGATGGCGCGCCCGCCGGGCAAGCGGAACAGCCACATCTCGCTGCTGTCGGGTGGCGAAAAGGCGATGACCGCGGTGGCGCTGGTGATGGCGATCTTCAATCTGAATCCCGCACCGTTTTGCCTGCTTGACGAGGTGGACGCGCCGCTCGATGAAGGCAACGTCGGCCGCTTCAGCCAGCTCGTGCGCGACATGTCCGAGAAGGTGCAATTCATGGTCGTCACCCACAACAAGTCGACCATGGAAATGGCCTACCAGTTGTGCGGCGTGACCATGCGCGAGCCCGGCGTGTCGCGGCTGGTGCAGGTGGACTTGGCCGAGGCCACGAAGATGGCGGGTGTGGCGGCATAGGCCAATCGGTATTTGGTGGAAATTTTCCTTCTCCCCCCGGGAGAGACGCCGCAGGCCGAGCGCGCAGCGCTCCCCGAAGGGGCGGGTGAGGGTCCGCATGCGCGTAACGTCGCGTTTGCGCCGAGTCCCGATCTTCGCCTATCCGAACCCTCATCCGGCGCTACGCGCCAGCTTCTCCCGGCGGGAGAAGGAAGTGCGTTCGCTTTTCTTCACCGGACTCGTGCTTCTTTGCTAAAGTCCGCGCCATGGACACCGTTGTTTCCGCCAACACCTTGCGCATCATCATCGCCGCCATCGGCGTGGTGGTGCTTGTCGCGATCTATTTCTTCGGACGGCCACGCAAGGCCGAGCACGGCCGGCGTGTCGTTCCGCGCAAAGCGGCCGACGGACGCGTGGACCCGGTGATCGGCGACACCGCGAATGTGGACGAAGTGCTGGCTGGTGCGCCGCCACGACAGGGCGAACTGGATGTCGCGCTGCAGCGCGAACTGGATCGACTCGGCGCGACGGTCGCAGCCGACCGCAACGTGCAAGCCGCGCCCATGGACGCCAGCGCCGGACAGCGTCCGAACGAACTGCCGGTCGACCGCATCGTCAGCCTGTTCGTGGTCGCGCGTGCCGGCGAAGAATTCCGGGGCAGCGATATCGTGGTCGCCGCAGAAAAAGCCGGCTTGCGCTTCGGCGCCATGAACATCTTCCATCGTCTCGTGGATGGCCGTCCCGATGCGGGTCCGATTTTCAGCATGGCCAACATGATGAAGCCGGGTTATTTCGACATGACACGGATCGGCGAGCTGGCCACGCCGGGCCTCACCTTCTTCATCACCTTGCCCGGTCCGCTGCCGGCACTGGACGCGTGGGAAGCCATGCTGCCGGCCGCGCAGCGCATCGCCGAACTCCTGAATGGTGAGTTGCTGGACGAAGACCGCAACGCGCTCGGCCGCCAGCGGGTGGCCGGCTTGCGCGAAGAATTGCGCGCATGGGATCGCCAGCACGAAGGGTCCGTGATCACGCCGCCGCGTCGCTGAGCCTCCGTCCGCACCTGTCCCTCCACGAGATCCATCCATGGCGTATCCGAGTCCCGCGTTCCGCGAAGACCGCATTGAGGTGCTGCATGCGGCGATCCACGATCTGCATTTCGGTGCATTGATCACGCATCCCGAAAGCGGATTCGCGACGTCGTACCTGCCATGGGAACTGGATGCCACGCGCGGCCCGCACGGTACGCTTGTCGGTCATCTCGCGCGCTACAACCCGCAATCGCAAGTGCCGGGCGAGGGCATCGATGCGCTGGTGCTGTTCCAAGGCCCGCACGCCTATGTCTCTCCATCGTGGTATCCGGGCAAACGCGAAGACCCGCGCCAGGTGCCGACGTGGGATTACCTCGCCGTCGAAGCGCGTGGCACGCTGGTGACGTTCGACGACGAAGCGCGCCTTTACAACCTGCTGACGCAGCTCACCGACCACAACGAATCCGGCCGCGCACATCGCTGGCGCGTCACCGACGCACCCGACGATTACGTTCGCAAGGAAATGCGCCACATCGTCGGCATCGAACTGCGCATCGAATCCCTGATCGGCCGCTACAAGCTCAGCCAGAACCGTAACGCCGCCGATCGGGAAGGCGCGCGCGGCGCCCTCGCCATCGCGTCGACCGAGCGCGAACGCGACCTCGCAGCCGCCATCGCGGCCGCACAACAACGGCGGGATCGGTAAGTCTTCTCGCTGACTTTGCGGGCAGCAAGCGAGCCATTGGCGAGTGGATCACACGGTTACGCCCTGCGTGACCGCGCCATCAGGCCAACAAGAC
>JAICIW010000286.1 GCA_025928735.1 Rhodanobacteraceae bacterium
GACCAGCCGATCGCGTGGGGCGTGTCAACGTACAACAAGTTTTACAACTGGATATGGCTGTATAACGGCTTCCATGCCGAGCACCACTACCGGCCCAAGGTGCACTGGACCAGAATGGTGGCATTGCGGGATTCCATTCGCGACGAACAACGCGCCAAGGGCGTGCACGTGATGGGCTGGTGCCACGCGCTGGGCTTCATGGACCGGTCGCCGCCCGCGCACACGCGCATTGAACCTTCGGCGCAACCAGCCACACGCACCGCCTGAAGAACCTTCCACCGTTTACGCGCTCGTCACGGCCGCGAATCTACGCTGCCAACTCCCTTGTCGATGCTGCACGAAGGAGGGCGCCGTGCTCAAGTGGGCCATCATTTTCGCCATCATCGCGTTGATCGCGGGCGCGCTCGGCTTCACCCGTATCCAGGGCATTGCCGCGACGATCGCGAAGGTCTTTTTCGTGATCTTCCTGATCCTGTTCATCCTCGCGGTGCTCGCGCTGGTCGGGATTTTCCACGCGTTGTAGCCGGTCTGAAACGCGGCCGGGCGTGGCACACTAGGCGGCCATGCCCGGCCTGATTCCCGAACGCTTCATCGACGAACTGCTGGCCCGCGTCGACATCGTCGACGTGGTGCAGCCGCGCGTGCCGCTGAAGCGCGCGGGCCGCGAATGGACGGCGTGCTGCCCCTTCCACGACGAACGCACGCCGTCGTTCTATGTCAGTCCGGCCAAACAGTTCTACCACTGCTTCGGCTGCGGCGCGCACGGCAGCGCGGTGAAGTTCCTGATGGAGTACGACCGGCTCGAGTTTCCCGACGCGGTCGAGGAACTGGCGCAATCGGTTGGGCTGACCGTGCCGCACGAAAGCGGCCAGGCGCGCCCGCGCGAGGATCACACCGATCTGTACGCGCTGCTCGATGCGGCGGCGGGGTTCTATCAGCGTGCGCTGCCCGACAGCGCAGGGGCCAAGGCGTACTGCAAGAAGCGCGGACTGGACAAGGACGTCATCGAACGCTTCCGGATCGGCTGGGCGCCGGGCGGCTGGGATGCGGTGAAGCGTGCACTCGGCACCAGCGATACCCGCGTGAAAATGCTGGAGCAGGCCGGGATGCTTTCGACCGGCGAGAAAGGCAAGCAGTACGACCGCTTCCGCGAACGGCTGATGTTCCCGATCCTCGATCGGCGCGGCCGTGTGATCGCATTCGGCGGACGAGTCATTTCCAGCGCGCTTCCTGCGCGCGACAGTCAAGAGCCGGGCATCCCTGCCCTGCCTTCTCACAAAAGCCCGCCCGCCAAATACCTCAATTCGCCCGAGACGCCGCTGTTCCACAAGGGCCGCGAGCTGTTCGCGCTGTGGCAGGTGCGCCAGGCCAACACCAAGCTGGAACGGCTGATCGTGGTCGAGGGCTACATGGACGTGGTGTCGCTGCACCAGGCCGGCGTCACGCAGGCCGTCGCGACGCTCGGCACCGCCACCACCAACGAACATGCAGAACTCCTGTTCCGCGCCGCGCCGGACGTGTTCTTCTGCTTCGACGGCGATCGTGCCGGGCGCAGCGCCGCATGGCGTGCGCTGGAATCGGTACTTCCGCGGATGCGCGACGGACGCCAGGCGTTCTTTTTGTTCCTGCCCGAGGGCGAAGACCCCGACACGCTGATTCGCAAAGAAGGCAAGGAGGGTTTCGAAGCGCGCCTGAAAAGCGCAACGCCGCTATCGGAATATTTCTACGCGTACCTCTCGCACGACGTGAACGTCGCGACGCTCGACGGCCGCGCCCGTCTGGCCGAACACGCCAAGCCGCTGCTCGCGAAATTGCCGGATGGCGCGTTCCGCGACCTGATGTATGCCGAACTCGAAAAGCGCACGGGCGTACAGGGCGGCGCGGCAAGCGCGGCACCGCCGACCCGGCGACAGACGCCACAGCTTGCCAACGCACCGAGGCGAACGCTGGTGCGCAGCGCCATCGCCATGCTGCTGGCCGATCCCGCGCTGGCGCAGGAAGTCACCCTTCCCTACGCGTTCGCCACGCTCGACAAGCCGGGCATTCCGCTTCTCACGGAAATGCTGGATTTCCTGCAGGAGCGTCCCGGCATCAACACCGCGCTGCTGCTGGAACGCTTCGCGGGCCGCGAAGAATCGGCGGCCCTGCAAAAACTCGCTTTGACCGAGTTTCCGGGTGAGCCCGAGGCGCTGCGGACGGTATTCGTGGATGCGCTGGCCAAGCTCACGGAACAAACCTCCCAGCAACGTCTCGACTCTCTGGTCCGCAAACAATCGGAAGGCGCGCTCGACGAAAGCGAGAAGAACGAGTTGCGTGGGTTGTTGGCCGCCCAAGGAGCAGGCAACACGAAATGGCGTTAAACAGGCGAGGGCAAGCCCAAAGCAAGCAGGTTGGGCTGAACGAAGTGAAGCCCAACGGTTTTCCCATCCAATGTTGGGCTTCGCGTTGCTCAGCCCAACCTACTCGTCAACGAGTTTGCTCTACAGCATCGCCGCGACATCCTTTTCGATTTTCCCGGGGTTGTCCGCCGACGCGTAGCGCCGCACCACGTTGCCGTCGCGGTCGATCAGGAACTTGGTGAAGTTCCACTTGATCGCTTCCGAACCCAGTACGCCCGGCGCGGCGTGTTTCAGGTATTTGTAGAGTGGATGGACGTTCGCGCCGTTGACGTCGATCTTGGCGAACAGCGGGAACGTCACGTCGTATTTTTCGCTGCAGAAAGCGCGGATCGCGCCGGCATCACCCGGCTCCTGGTGCCCGAACTGGTTGCAGGGAAAACCGAGAATCTCGAAGCCCTGATCCTTGTGCGCGCGATACAGCGCCTCCAGTCCTTCGTATTGCGGCGTGAACCCGCACTTCGAGGCGACATTGACGATCAGCAAAACCTTGCCGCGATACGCGTCCAATTTCTGCGGCGCGCCATCGAGCAGGTTGGCTTCAAAGTCATAAAAAGTAGTCATCGCATTACGTCACCGAGCGAATACAACCGGCAGTGTAGCGCTCATGACGCGGCACCCCATAAATGAAAAACGCCCCGGAATCCGAGGCGTTTTTTTTCAAGTCGGGGACTCGTTTCAGGCAAGCCGACGCTTGCGGAACCAGTAGCCCGATCCGATCAACCCCAAGCCCAGCAGGAACAGGCCGATTTCGCCCGGCTCCGGCACGCCGATGTTCCCGGCCGCAAACGCGACATTGTCGAACTCGAATGCGTGCTGGGAACTGGTCATCACCACTTGGTCGAACGCCGAAGACAGGTTGATGTTCACATAGCAGGTACCGATCGTGGATTGGTTGCCGTTCGCACAGCTTCCGCCGCCCGCTGCGGCTGACACGTCGGCGCCCGTGAATTGGGCAACTTCACTGCCGCCAAAATAGAATGTGATGGTGTTCAGGTTGGCGTTTGGATTGTCGTCCACGGAACCCCACAGCAGACCAAGATACTTCTGGCCTGTCGAGAATCCCAGGATTGCGGACGACCCGGCGATGCCGCCCGCAGTGAGGTACGTTGTGGTATCCGCACCGTCGGACGCGCCGAACAGCGCGCCGTTGCCGTTCGACAGGACGGGCGGCGCATACAGGC
>JAICIW010000370.1 GCA_025928735.1 Rhodanobacteraceae bacterium
AGGCAATCCTCGTAACCGACTTTCGACGCGATCCTGAATACATCGGCGCGGTCGGGATCGGCCACGATCTGGACGATGCCCGCGTGGTCGCGCAGGTCGATGAACACCACGCCGCCGTGGTCGCGACGCGCATCGGCCCAACCGCACAAGGTGACGGATCGACCGACTTCGGCTTCACCGATCAGACCGCAATAATGGCTTCGCATCGCCCGCTGCACTATTCCGCGCCCGCCGGTGGCAGGCCAAACCGGAAATGCTAAGCGCCGCGATGCTGCAGCGCAATAAGCCGCGCAGGTTGGGCTGATTCCCGGCTCGGCCCGGAACAAGCCCAACGATCGTGCGAACACGTTGGGCTTCCGCCGATGAAGCCGGCGTCAGCCCAACCTACCGGACCTGCGGCGCGGCACACCGTCAGCCCGGACCCCGTTCGTGCGCCCTGCCCAGCAACAGCATCTTGTCGGCACGCCGCAGCGTGGATTCAAGGGGTTCGTCGGCTTCGCGCAGCGCCCAACCGATCGAAAACACCGCCGGCATGCCGTCGCGCGACGCCATCGCGAGACGTTCGGCCAACTCGCGCACGCCATGGTCGGTGGTGTGCGGCATCACGATCGCGAATTCGTCGCCGCCCATGCGCACCACCACGTCGCCGGCCCCGGCGGTGGTACCGAGCAGCCGCGCCATCTCGCGCAGCACTTCGTCACCGCGCTCGCGCCCTTCGCTGGCATTCAATTGCCGGAAATAATCGATGTCCACCACCACGCACCCCCACACCTGGCCGTGCGTGGCCTGCATCGCGAACAACTCCAGGAATCGCCGCGTGCGGCAACCGGTCAGCGTGTCGCGCTGATTCTGGTCGCGCAGGCGCAGCTCATAGCGGTGCCGCAGGGTCACGTCCTGCGCGGTACCCAGCACGTAAGGCGTGGGCTCGGCATCGGGATAACAGATGAACTGGTATCGCAGCACGCGCCGCTCGCCGTTGCGCGCCATGAAATGCAGCACGCCGCCGTCGCGGTGCAGGCTGCGGACGCGATCGGCGTAGTCGTTCCAGTTGCCGTCGCCCTCGTCACCGACGAACTCTTCCAGCGGACGCCCGATCATCTCCTCGCGGCTGTAGCCGAGCGTCTGCGCCATCAAGGCGTTGACGCGCAGCAGACGCCCGTCCAGATCGTGCATCCAGACCAGCGCGAGCCCGGATTCCACCAGATCGTCGTAACGGCCGGCGCACTCGCGCAACGCCTGACGCGAGGCGTGTTCGCTCGACAGGTCGCGCACCAGCATCATCCGCGCGGGAATTTCGGCGTGCGGAAGATTGCCGATGTCGGTGAGCGCGTCGAAAGTATCGCCATTGGCGCGACGGTGTTGCCAGGCCACGCTGCCCGGTGGCACCGCGCGACCCGGATCGCGCAGGTAGGCGCGCAGGCGCTCGGCCTCGGCCGGCAGGAACAGGTCGGAAACGTGCAACTGCTGGAAGCGCTGGCGCGGATAGCCGTAGCACTGCTCGGCCGCGGCGTTGGCGCTCAGGATGCGCAAGTCCGAGCTGGCGAACACGACCACCGGCAGCGGATTCAGTTCGAACCACACCCGCGTTTCGTCCGCGCGTCGGCGCATCAGTTTCTGCAATTCGAGTTCGTCGGTGATGTCGCGCGCGGCACCGACCAGCCCCGAAACGTGGCCGCGGGTGTCGTGCAGCGGGCGCTTGGAAACCAGGAAACTGCGTTCCCCCGAGGCGGTCGCCTGCACTTCGCGGAACATCGTGGGCAGGTCGCGATCCAGGCACACGCGATCGTTTTCTTCCCACGCCAGCGCGTCGGAACCGGGCTGCAGATCGCTGTCGCGCCGGCCCAGCACGTCCATGGCCCGACGCCCGATCAGCGCCGCCGCCGCATCGTTGACGAAGCGGTAGCGCTGGCCGGCATCCTTGATGAACACCGGGTTCTCGCCCTGTTCGCACAGCACTTGCGTCAGCTCGGCGAGCCGCCGCAGGCTACCCAGCGTCCAGACCAGCAGCACGCCCGAACCGGCCAACGCGCAGAGGCCGGCGATGCGCAGCAGCAGCGCCGCGTTTCCCAGGGCTTCGCTGCCGGTGGTGGCGAGTACGGCCAGCACGCCTGCCGGAACTACCAGCAAGCCGATGCCGAACCATCCGAACCAGCGCAGCGAAGCACGCCCGCCAGGAATGGCTTCCAGTACCCCGAATTTTCCCCTGTGTTTCGCCACAACGTCCCTCGACGTGTTTTCGCGCCCGCACCAGGCGGCGCCCACCCCGGAAGTGCAAGAGGCGTGCTCGCGCCCGCGCGAGTCGTGCCACCGTCACAGTTGTTGACCGCCGGAGCGGCGGTTTGTTGACGCGCGTCTCAATTATTGTGCGATCGTCCATGATCGCTGCTTCACGAACGTCACCGCATTCTTGAGGCTTGGGCGCGCAATCAGCACCAGAACGGCCACCCATGGCCTGACTTTCCAAAACCGTTGGTGCGATCATCCCTGATCGCCGTTCCGCGGAATTCCAATGCACCTTGCAGGGTTCTCAC
>JAICIW010000124.1 GCA_025928735.1 Rhodanobacteraceae bacterium
TCGAGGAAATCGGCAGGAATTCGGTGATGCCCTCGATGATGCCGAGGATGACAACGCGGAAAAAATCGTGCATGGGCGCTGCGCTTCAGGCCAAAGTCGCGCAAGTGTAAGCGGGCGAAGGCTTGCGGCGCAGCCGTTCGTCGAGGGATTTTCGCGCGGCGTTCCGATCGTGTTAACGCGCGCTGCGTCATCATGTCTCCATCGCTTTCGCGTGCCGGCTGTGGTGACGCCGCACGCAATCCAGGCATCGAGCAGGGGGGAATGCCGGACGACGGGCACGTATCCACGTGCCGCCAATGTCGGAGGAAACATCCTGCGGATGATCGGCGAATCTGCCGTCAACTGGACCCGTACCCTTTATCGGCCGCTCCGTCGCGTCGGACAGCATGCGCTGCGCAAACCCGTCGCACGCACGACGCGAATCTCGCGGCAACCCGAACGTTATCCCGCACTCGACCATGCGCGCTTCGTGTTGATCGCGCTGGTGGTGATCGGACATCTGTTGGAACAACTGGCCGATTCCGGCCCCTTCGCGGCGGCGCTTTACCGCTGGATCTACCTGTTCCACATGCCGGCGTTCGTGCTGGTTTCCGGCGCGGTTTCGAAAGCAAACCTGACGCGTCGCCGCGCATTCGCACTGGCGACCTGCGTGTTGCTGCCGTACGTGGTGTTCCAGACACTCTATCCCGCGTGGGATGCGTGGCTGTCCGGCTCCGGTGACTGGTCGCAAGGCTATCTCACGCCGTACTGGTTGCTGTGGTATCTGCTGAGCCTCGCATCCTGGCGGGTGTTGTTGCCGCTGTTTGCGCGGTTGAAGTTTGCATTGCCGCTGGCGGTGATCATCGCGCTGGCGGCAGGGGTGGCACCATGGATCGACTATCCGTTCTCGTTGTCGCGCACGCTGGTGTTCTTCCCGTTGTTCCTGCTCGGCCACCGCATCGGCGCGCGGCGGTTGCAGCAATTGGGCGCGGCGCCGACGCGCCGGTTCACCGCGGTGCTGATCCTTTTTGCTGCAGCAGTCGGCGCGTGGTTTCTGCGTGACCTTGATCCGGAGTGGTTGTATGCGTCGATGGGCTATGCGCCCTTGCAGATCGCGCCGCTTGCGGGCGCGGTCACGAGACTTGCGCTGCTGAGCGCCTCGGCCCTTTGCGCGCTGTCGGTGCTCGCGCTGGTGCCGCGCCGCGCGCGTCACGCCGGCTTCGGGCGGCGCAGCCTGACGGCTTATCTGGTGCACGGCTTCCTGGTGCTTGGCCTCGCTGCGGCGGGTGCCTTTGCGTGGTTGGCGCAAACGCTTCCGGCGTGGGCGGGGCTGGTTCTGTGCGTGACGGCGGGCGCCGCGATCGCGGCGTCGCTCTCCACCCGTTGGGCCGACAGGATTTTTGCGCCGCTGATCTGTCCGATGCCATGGATGTTGGCCGTCGGAGAAATTTTGGCGAGGCACCGTTCCTGGGGGTTGGCGCCGGCCCGGCCATTCCTGTCTCGGCGTGCACCGCCGCGCGATCGGCCTTCGGCAGATCGCAAGCGTGAGGCTTCACCCATACGCCCGCGGATGGAACAAAACAAACGTCTGTATTAGGCTTGGCGCGTCCGCCGTTTGGCACCCCCGGAGAATTTCGCCATGTTCCGTCCGCGTCATCTCGCCTGCGCCGTGGCGCTGGCACTTGCCAGTTCCGCCGCGTTCGCGCAAACCGCGCCGTCCGTCGCGCAACCGTCCGCGCACGCGGGCTTGTTCGACAACGTCGTGGTGTTCGGCGACAGCCTGAGCGATGACGGGAATCTCGACCTGTCTTGCATCAGTCAGGGCGCATGCCCGCAGTTGCCTTTCCTGATGCGCTTCACTACCAACCCGGGCGAAGTCGCGGTCGAGCACATCGCGGATTACTTCGGAACGCCGCTCACCCCGGCGCTGATGCAGGGCACCGACTTCGCCTTCGGTGGCGCCGGCATCCTCAACAATTCGCCGGGCACGCCCTCGAGCGTGCCGCTCCTGCCGACCCAGCTCGGCATGTATCTGCAGGCCACGGGCAACAAGGCCGATCCGGACACGCTGTATGCGGTGTGGGGTGGCGCCAACGACGTGTTCTACGCCGCGACGTCCGGCGCGGCGGCCGCGACCGCGCAACAGTTGATCCAGCAGACGATTGCGGCGCAGGTGCAGCAGGCGATCGCGAACAACGTGATCCCGAATGATCCGACGGCGATTGCCGCCTTCACGATGCAGATCACGCCCATCGTGACGCAACAAGTGGTGGCGCAGGTGACGGCGGGTGCGGGCGTGTCCTCGCTGATGGACCAGACCCAGATCCAGGCCTATCTGCAGCAGGCTGCGACGACCGAACTCGGCATGATCAAGCAACTCGGCGATGCGGGTGCGCGCTACGTGATGGTGTTCAACCTGCCGAACATCGGCCTGACGCCATCCGGCATCGCGCAAGGCCCGACGGCCGCAGGGCAGCTCACCGGGCTTTCGCTGGTCTACAACAACGCGCTGAATGCGGGGCTTGCAAACGCGGGCGTCAACATCATCCCCGTAAATGCGTTCGCGCTGCTCAACGAGATCGTGGCCGATCCGGCGCGCTACGGGTTCACCAACGTCACCCAGCCTGCGTGCACCGGTGGCGATGGCAGTTCATTCGAATGTCTGCCCGCCGGCACGCCGGGGGCTACCGTTACCTATCAGCCGGGCACCGAGAGCACCTATCTCTTCGCCGACGGCGTGCATCCCACCGCCGCCACGCATGCGCTGCTGGCGCAGTACGCGGAATCGATCATCACCGCGCCGGGCGAGATTTCATTGCTGGGCGAGGCACCGCTGCAGATCAACCACAGCCTCAATCGTTCGGTGCAGGGCCAGGCCACCACCAGCCTCGCGGGCGCGCCAGGCAATGGCTTGCGGGTGTGGGCGAACTATGACTACGCGCGCCAGCGCCTCGACGCGCAGGTGAATTCGCCCAAGAGCAGCAACGACGTCAATACGCTCAGCGTCGGCGCGGATATCCATCCATCCGATGCGCTGACCGCGGGCATGGCTTTCACCATCGGCCAGCAGAAGGACGAATTCGCGGGCAACGCCGGCGGCTTCAAGTTGCAGGATCTGCTGGCCACGGGTTACGTGATGTGGGGTTGGCAGGACGCGTACTTCGGCGCGATCGGCAGCTTCGGGCATCTGGGTTACAGCAACGTGCACCGCAACATCCCGATCGGCCCGACCGTGCGCTACGAAGACGGCGATACGTCGGGCTCGCATACGGCATTCGCGCTGACCGGCGGCTGGTGGCTGGATTTCGGCGCCTGGCGCACGGGACCCTTCGCCGACATCACGTGGCAGCACATCCACGTGGATGGCTACAACGAAAACGGCAACGACGCCACGGCGATGACGTTCGGCAGGCAGGATCGTCACGCGCTGATCGGCACGCTGGGTTGGCAGCTCGCCGCGAACCTGCAGGCCGGCGGCGCGACGTTGCATCCTTATGCGCGCGTCGCATGGAACCACGACAGCGATGCCGATCCGCGCGACGTCAGGGCGGGTCTGGTCGGAATGCCGGGCACGTTCGCGTTGCCGGGCTTCGTGCCGGACAGCAACTGGGGCAGCGCGGGCGTGGGCATTGCCGCCGACTTCACGCCCAGCTTTTCGGGCTGGATCGGCTACGACGGCCGCTTCTCCGATTCCAGCCAGCGCGTCAACAGCGTGAACATCGGCGCCAAGTTCCGGTTCTGATTCGCGCCATTGCAAGAAGCAAAAAGCCGCGCGTCTTGCGACGCGCGGCTTTTCCATTCACGGGACCGCAGCGCTCAGTGGTTCTTGGCGAATTTCTTGTATTCGGCCTCGGCCTGCTTGTGCAGCGACTTGGCTTCGTCATCGGAAACCTTGTCGCCCTTGCCGCCGGTCTGCTGATTCAGGACCAGCACGCCGTTGTCGTCCCAGCCGACTTTCGCGGTCGAGGTGGCCGGCGCATCGGGCTTGGGCATCTGTTCCTGCACCACCACCCACGGCAGGGCGTTGCGGAAAGCGTACTGGGTTTTGGTGAAGCCCTTGTCGGCCTGGTTGACCTGCTCGATGACGAATTCGACGCCGTGGACGTCGCTGAATACCTGCCAGCTATGCGACTCGCCGATCTTGCTGGAGGTGCCGGACTTCACTTTCATGCCGCCGGTCTGGCGCTTGGCGTTCTCGAAATCGGCCAGCATCTTTTCCGCCGGCGTCGGCTCGGCCACCAGCGTCAGGTCGACGTTGGCAGGCTGGCCGTGGGTCAGCACCGGCTGCTGCAACTTGGTCGAGTAGGTGCGGCCGCTGTCCTGCATGGTGGCCTGCAGGACGTACAAATCGTTCGGGTTGATGGCAGACGACGAAAATGGAATGCGGAATGTCTGCGGAAACGTGGGCGGACTGAAATCCTGCTTGTTGACGGTGACGCTTGGTTGCTGGGTGACGTCCACCAGCGAAAGCTCAAGTCTGGCCTCGGGCGTGATCGCCGACGGTGGATTCTGCACCGTGACGGTACCGCTCACCGCGGTGGCCGAGGACGCTGGCATTCCGGCAGAGGCCGACGCGGCGGCCGACGAACTGCCGCCTGACTCACTGGAACCGCCGCAACCTGCCAGCAGCAGGGGGGCAGCCAGCAATGACGCAACAACAAGCTTTCGCATGGGGGGAATTCCTCGTGATGGATCGGCGCGCATCAAGTGCGGTGCGCTGCGGCACACGGCCACGCGTGGATGCGGGCCAGAACTTTCATATTACCGCGGGCCGCCGCGCGACGAAAGGCATCGTGCAAGGGCGTTCACCCCGGGTGCGGGATGTCGCTGTTGTGTGAGGCTGCGCCTGCCGGGGGAGTGCCGGCCAAGGCCCCGGCTGGGGAATAGATTTGACACAATGTCATGTCTTTCAGCGAACTTTCATCGGCGTTGCAACTTCGTAACTTTGCGGCTAATGTGAACTACGCGTTAACGCCCGGCTTTGCTTGAACGGGAATCAAGCGTTTCCCGGATACGAAACTTTCGCCCGCCTTCCCTCGACGCGTGAGGGAGCGGGCGTCAACCAGATCACCGCACCACGGGGAGTACTCCTGATGAATCGCAAGCTTTTGGCTTCAGCCATTTGCGCCAGCCTGTTCGTTGCGGGCACGGCGTACGCGCAGGACAACACGGCACCGCAGCAGGCGCAGGATCAATCGACCACCTCGCAATCGAATGATTCGAATTCTCAGCAGGACCAGGAAAAAAAGGCGAAGACCCTCAATACCATCACGGTAACGGGTTCGCTGATTCCGCAGTCGCAGATCGAGACCGCCAACCCGGTCATCACGATCAGTTCGCAGGACATGATCAAGAAGGGCTACTCGAACGTATATGAGGCGCTGCGTGCGCAGCCCCTCTCCACCGGCGCGGTCCAGGACAGTCAGTTTTCCCAGGGGTTCACGCCCGGCGCGCAGACCATCAGTCTCCTCGGCTTGTCTCCTGATTTCACCCTGTTCCTGATCGACGGTCGCCCGATGGCGGACTACCCCTTGCTCTACAACGGCTCGGCCAACTTCACCGACCTCTCCAACATCCCGATGTCGATGGTCGACCACATTGACATCCTGCCGGGTAACCAGTCCTCCATTTACGGGTCGTCAGCCATCGCGGGCGTGGTCAACATCATCCTGAAGAAGCGGATGGAAGGCTACAACCTGAACTATCGCGCGGGCGGCTATTCCCAAGGTGGCGGACAGAACCAGCGCCTGGCGTTCTCGGGTGGCATCAACACCGACAAGCTGCACCTGATGTACGCGATCCAGCTTGACGACCAGCACCCCATTTTCGGCTTCAACCGGGACCTGACCTCGTCCACGCTGAATGCTCCCAATCCCACCAGCCGCAATCCGTTCACGGTGGGCGTTCACTGGTACTTCGATGCGGGCAATCACTACATCAATCCCAACACCGACGCGCCTGGCGTCGGCTGCTCGGCAATGTCCGGCCTGTTCAACGGCACCACGCAGCTCAGCTATCGCCCCAACCGCGACGATGGGCATTACTGCGGCAGCTACATCGCACCGGGCTATGCCACGCTTCTCAACAAGAAGCGCGACGGATCGGGCTACGTTACCTTCAGCTACGACTTGACGTCCAACGCCGAACTGTACGGGCACATCCTGTACTCCGTGCAGAAGCAGAACTGGTACGCCGGTCCCAACTACAACTGGTGGGCGCCGGACAACGGCAACTACATCATCAATGCCAACACCGGCCGGTTCGAATTCTACGAACGGATCTTCGGGCCCGAGGAAATCGGTGGGTTGCTGAAAAATTCGAACTACGAACTGTCCCGCATGTACTCCGGCAACATCGGTATCCGCGGAAACTTCGGGCAGTCCAACTGGGCCTACGATGCCTACGTCGCGCGTTCCGACTACAAGTCCTACGACAGGTGGATGCATCCGCTGACGGACAAGGTCGACACCTTCTTCAAGAACAAGTTCCTCGGCCCGTTGCTCGGCACCTACTACGGCTACAGCATTTACGCCCCCGACGATGCGGCATTCTGGCAGCCGTTGACGCCGGCCGAGTACCAGGGCTTCTCGGATTATGTTCGGTCGACGTCCCACACCTATACGCAAAACGCCAACCTGCAGGTCACCAACTCGGATCTGTTCGAGCTGCCGGGCGGCTCGGCAGGATTTGCCGGTGTGCTCCAGGTCGGCAATCAGTACTGGGACAACCCGATCGATCCCCGGCTCGGGGCGGGCGACTTCTGGGGCTACACCGGGACTTCAGGCAACGGCAAGCGTGACAATTACGCTGCGGCGGCCGAGCTTCGCATACCGATTTTCAGCATGCTGACCGCGGACATCTCTGGTCGTTACGACCA
>JAICIW010000402.1 GCA_025928735.1 Rhodanobacteraceae bacterium
GATGCCGTCGAGCCCCGCCATCATCAGCGCGGTGAACGTGAGGTAGCCCGAGTTCATGGGGTCGGGGAAACGCACTTCGATGCGGCGACCCTTCGGATTGCTGACATACGGAATGCGGCACGACGCCGAGCGGTTGCGCGCCGAGTACGCCAGCATCACCGGCGCCTCGAAGCCGGGCACCAGGCGCTTGTAGGAGTTGGTGGTGGAATTGGCGAACGCGTTGATTGCGCGCGCGTGCTTGAAGATGCCGCCGATGTACCACAGCGCGAGTTGCGAAAGCCCGCCGTACAGTTCGCCCGCGAACAGGTTCTTGCCATCCTTGCCGAGCGACTGATGCACGTGCATGCCGGAACCGTTGTCACCAACCACGGGCTTGGCCATGAAGGTGGCGGTCTTGCCGTTGGCATGGGCGACGTTGCGGATCACGTACTTCATGGTCTGCAGCTCGTCGGCCTTGCGCAGCAGGGTGTTGAAGCGCACGCCGATTTCGCACTGGCCCGCATTGGCGACTTCGTGGTGGTGCACTTCGACCGTCTGCCCGAGCGATTCCAGCACAGTGCACATTTCCGCGCGCAGGTCGTGCAGCGAATCGACCGGCGGCACCGGGAAATAACCGCCCTTCACGCCGGGGCGATGACCGGGGTTGCCTTCCTCGTATTTGTAGCGGGACGACCACGCGGCTTCCTCCGATCCGATCTCGTAGAACACCCGGCCCATGTCGTTCTGCCAACGCACCGAATCGAAGATGAAGAATTCCGGTTCCGGACCGAAGAAGGCGGTGTCGGCGACGCCCGTGGCTTTGAGGAACGCTTCCGCGCGCCGCGCGATCGAACGCGGGTCGCGGCTGTAGGCCTGCATCGTGGAAGGTTCCAGCACGTCGCACACGATGTTGATCTGCTTGTGCGCGGCAAACGGATCGACCAACGCGGTCGCGGGATCGGGCATCAGCACCATGTCCGACTCGTTGATGCCCTTCCAGCCGGTGATGGACGAGCCGTCAAACATCTTGCCGTCCTCGAAGGTGTCGGCATCCAGCGCATGCGCGGGAAAGGACACGTGGTGCTCGACACCGCGCATGTCGGCGAAGCGCAGATCGACGAATTCGATGTTTTCGGACTTGATGGTTTCGAGAACTTTGTCGGCAGTCATGGGTGGACTCGGCAGTGGCGGATGGCTGGAAAGTGCAAGCGGCGTGCCAGCCATTGTAGCTTTCCAATCCAATGACTTGCAGGAGCAGAATAAGGAATACTGCATCATCATGGTGCAGCAATTGCACCATTTACGTGAATACATACCCTCAGCCCAGCTTCGCGCCCAATGGCACTGGCTTGTCGGGCACGCACAGCAAGACGTCGCCGTTCACATCGTGGAACCCGGTGACCAGGCATTCGCTCATCACCGGCCCGATCTGCTTCCTCGGAAAGTTGACGACGGCCACCACCAGCTTGCCGATCAGAGCTGCCGGCGAATACAACTTGGTGATTTGCGCGCTGGATTTGCGGATGCCGATCTCTTCGCCGAAGTCGATCTGCAACACGTACGCGGGCTTGCGCGCCTCGGCGAACACGCGGGCCTCGACGATGCGGCCAATGCGCAATTCGACTTTCGCGAAATCGTCCCAACTTATCGTTTCCATCATCGTGTTGTTGCACCTGCAAAGACGTGCATACTAGCCACCATGCCGGCGACGACGGCACGCCGGGACGCAACGCTGATGCGGCCCACGACTTCGCCCGGGTTCGCGTTCGCGCGAGACGGCGCGGCCGACCGCGCACGGCGTGCCTGCGTGCCAGCCGCAGAACACGATGCCGGCCCTGCATGGAGTCTCCGATGTTGCCCTTGTGGCTGAAAGCCTTCCACATCATCGGCGTGGTCACGTGGTTCGCCGGTCTGTTCTACCTGCCACGGCTCTTCGTGTATCACGCGGAAGCGGGCGAAACATCGATCCGCGAGCGCTTCAAGGTGATGGAACGGCGCCTGCTGGTGATGACCCATATCGGCGGCGCGCTGGCGATCGCCTTCGGCATCGCGACGCTCGCGGTGGAATCGTTCTACCTGCACGCCGGCTGGCTGCACCTGAA
>JAICIW010000392.1 GCA_025928735.1 Rhodanobacteraceae bacterium
CCGCCAACGCGAGTGCCAGCAACATCGCCATCAGCAAGCGGATGGATGGTTTCAGCATGTCGTTCTCCTTCGGACCTCACGGAATGCCGCGCGGTCAAAACGTGTCAGGGCTTGCCGGATGGCGGTGGCGTGCTGGACGAGGGCGATGCATCGGAACCGCTGGATTTCGGGCCACCGTTGACCAGGAATTTGCCGATCAGGTTCTCGATGCTCATCGCCGACTGCGTCAGGATCATCTCGTCGCCATCCTTAAGGAACGTCGGCGAGCCGCCCGGCTCGAGGCCAACATATTGGTCGCCCAGTAAACCGCTGGTGAATATCGCGGCGGAAGAATCATCCGGAATGTCGTTGTACTGCTTGTCGATCGACAGCGTCACCAGCGCGTCCATCCGCTGTGGTTCCAACTGGATGGATCGCACGTCGCCGATGCGCACCCCCGCGATCTTCACCGGCGCGCGCGCCTTCAACTGGCCAATGTTCTGGAAGCGGGCCTTCAGTGTGTAGCTGTTGCCGCTGGTCATCCCGTTGGCGACCGACGTCGTCTGCGTCGCGAGATACGCCAGCGCGGCAAAGCCGAGCAGGATGAACAGGCCGGTGCCGATGGCGTAGGAAGGTCTTGGATTCATGCGATCACCAATGCTGCGTGCAGTCAGGTCATGAAGGCCGTCATCACGAAATCGAACGCGAGGATCACGATCGACGAAAACACCACCGTGCGCGTGGTCGAGTACGCCACGCCCTCGCTGGTGGGCGGCGCGGTGTAACCCTGGAACACCGCGATCAGGCTGACTACGCCGCCGAACACCATGCTCTTGTACAGACCATCCAGGATGTCCCTTTGCAACGACACCGTCGAAGTCATGTTGCCCCAGAAAGTGCCGTTGTCTAGCCCGAGCCAGGTCACGCCGACCAAGTGCCCGCCGAAAATACCCATCGCGTTGAACACGCAGGCGAGCAACGGCATCGCGATCACGCCGGCAAGGAAGCGCGGCGAAGCGACGTAGGCCAGCGGATCGACTGCCATCATGCCCATCGCATCGAGTTGATCGGTTGCGCGCATCAAGCCGATCTCCGCCGTGACCGCAGTACCGGCGCGCCCAGCCACCAGCAGCGCGGTCACCACCGGCCCGAGTTCGCGAAACAGGCTCAAGGCGACCACGGTGCCGAGCGCCGCGGTGCCGCCGAAGATCGACAACGTGTAATAAAGCTGCAGCGCCAGCACCATGCCTACGAATAGCCCACAGGTCATCACGATCACGAGGCTCATCGCGCCCACGAACCAGACCTGCCGGCAGGTTTCGCGCCAGTAACGCAGGCTTTTCGGCAACGCGCCCAGCACCGCGACGAAAAACAAGCCGCACTCGCCGACCGAGGCGATCCCTTGCAGGAACCAGTTGCGGCGCAGGTTCGCGTTCATTGCGCGCGTTCCGCGAAGCCCAATTCGGTCGCGTAATCCGGCGCCGGATAATGGAACGGCACGGGACCGTCCGCTTCGCCACCGAAGAACTGTCGCGTCCACGGCGAATCCTGGTGCACCAGTTCGTCCGGCGCGCCCTGCGCCACCAGCTTGCCATTCGCGATCAGGTACACGCGATCGGCCACTTGCCGGATCGCCGCGAGTTCATGCGCAACCAGGATCGAGGTGATGCCAAGCGTCTTGTTGAGCGTCCTGATCAGGCGCAACACCTGGTTCAATGCGATCGGATCGAGCCCCACGAACGGTTCGTCGTACAGGATCAACATCGGATCGAACACGATCGCACGCGCCAGCGCCACGCGCCGCGCCATGCCGCCTGAAAGCTCAGCCGGCATCAATTGCGCGGCGCCGCGCAGCCCCACCGCCTGCAACTTGGTCAGCACGATGTTGCGAAGCAGTTCTTCCGGCAACTTCGCGTGCTGGCGCAGCGGAAAGGCAACGTTTTCGAACACGCTGAAATCGGTCAGCAGCGCCGAGTTCTGGAACAGGTAACCGATCCGTTCGCGCAAGCCGAACAGCGCGCGACGCGAGAGTTTCGGAACGTCTTCACCGTCAACGACCACACTGCCGGCATCCGGCCGCAACTGCCCCGTGAGGTGGCGAAGCAGCGTGGTCTTGCCGGTGCCCGACGGACCCATGATCGCGGTGATGCTGCCGCGGGGCACGCTCAGATCGAGCCCATCGAAAATCGTCTTGGCGCCGATGCGCGTATGCAAACCCCG
>JAICIW010000064.1 GCA_025928735.1 Rhodanobacteraceae bacterium
CATCGAACGGGTGGACGAACGTGAAGCCGTGCTCGGCCTGAATGCGCGTCGCGGCGGCTTGGGCATCGCTGTACGAGTCGCCGGTGAGTACCACGTCGACAAACGCGCCACCCAAGCGGCGCACGGCGTCGACCTTCACTTCGGGCGCGGTGACCGGCATCACGATCACCGCGCGAATGCCGAGCTTGGCTGCGGCCAGCGCCACGCCTTGGGCGTGGTTCCCGGCGGATGCCGCGATCACGCCGCGCGCGCGCTGCGCTGCATCCAGCCGCACCATGCGGTTGTAGGCGCCGCGCAGCTTGAACGAAAACACCGGCTGCTGGTCCTCGCGTTTCAGCAACACGCGTGCGCCGATTCGTGCAGACAGCAACGGCGCTTCGTCCAACGCGGTTTCGTGCGCCACGTCGTAAACGCGTGCAGTGCGCGCGCGGTCCAGCAGTTCGCGATCGAGTTCGCTCGAACCCGGCGCGACACGCGCAACTCGCGCGTTCATGCAGGCAGTGCGACCGCGAACCGGGCCTCGTCGCGGCTGCCGATCAGCGACAGGCTGTTGGCGTCCAGCACGTCCACCAGTTTGCGCAACTGGCGCAGGATCTGTTCCAGCGTGTTGGCATCGCCGTGCATCACCAACGTGATCTGCGACACCTCGGGGTCGTGGGTGGCCGCCACCGTGAGCGCGTCGATGTTGCAATGGCGCGCGGCAAACAGCCCGGCCACGCGTACCAACGCACCGGATTCATTCTGCAGCAGGATCGACAGCGTGTGTTTCATGGCAACCTCTCTCGCGTCGCGAAGTTCAAAACATGTCGGTGGTTTCTTTGTCGGTGACCGCGGGTGACGCGCGCGACGCGATGAATTCGCCCGTGATCATCTGCCCATAGCTCGCGCCCGGACCGACCATCGGATACACGCCGGCATCGGGGTCGATCATTATTTCCAGGAATGCGGGACCGTCGTGCGCGAGAAACTCGGCGACGGTGGCTTCGAGGTCCTCCTTGCGCGCCAACCGACGCGCCCAGTCGAAGCCGTCGGCTTCGGCGGCCTTGATGAAGTCCTTGCGATGCAGGCTTTTGTCGGTGGCTGCGAAGCGGTGGCCGAAGTACAGCTTCTGCCATTGCCGCACCATCCCGTCGCCCCGGTTGTTCAGCACCACGATCTTCAGCGGCAGCCCGTACGTGGTGACGGTTTCCATCTCGCCGAGATTCATGCGGATGCTGCCGTCGCCGTCGAGGTCGATCACCAGTGCATCGGGCCGCGCGAACTGCGCGCCGATCGCGGCGGGCAGGCCAAAGCCCATCGTGCCCATCGAACCCGATGTGAGCCAATCCCGCGGCGCGCGAAAATCGAAATACTGCGCTGCCCACATCTGGTGCTGGCCGACACCGGTGCTGACGATGGCACGGCCCCGCGCGTGTCGGTTGAGCGCTTCGATCACCGCCTGCGGCTGGATGTTTTCGCTGCCGTGGTCGTAGGCCATCGCATGGGCACGTTTCAGTTGCGTGATGTGCGCGTGCCAATCGTCGAGCTGCAACGCGGCGCCATGTACCTTGCCGTACCGCGTCAACCGTTCCAGTGCCGCGGCCAACGGGCCGACGTGCTGCCAGTGGACCTGCTTCACCTTGCCGATTTCGGCAGGATCGATGTCGATCTGCGCGATGAATTTCGCCCGCGGCGCAAACTTTTCCGGCACGCCGGCCACGCGATCGTCGAAACGCGCGCCCAGCGCGAGCAGGCAATCGCAGTCGTCCACGGCGTAGTTCGCATACGCAGTCCCGTGCATGCCGAGCATGTGCAGCGACAGCGGATGGGTGGTGTCGAAGCCGCCGAGTCCCATCAACGTGGTCGTCACCGGCACGCCGAACGCGTCGACGAATGCGCGCAGCGCGCGCGCGGCATCGCCGCGGATTACGCCGCCACCGGCGTAGATCAACGGTCGCCTTGCTTGCGCGAGCGCAGCGAAGAATCGCGCGCAGGCGTCGTCATCGAGACGTGCGTGCTCGATGGCATGCAGGCGTTGGCGGTAACCCGGAATCGGCAAGCGACCTGCACCGTCGAAACGCAGCTTCGCGTTTTGCACGTTCTTCGGGATGTCCACCACCACGGGGCCGGGACGGCCGCTGCGCGCGATCTCGAACGCGGTGCGCAGCGTGGCTTCCAGCCGGCCGGGCTCGGTGACCAGGAACACGTGCTTGGCGCAGGCGCCCATGATGTTGCTGACCGGCGCTTCCTGGAACGCATCGCTGCCGAGCGACGACGTTGGCACCTGTCCCGTGATCGCGACCATCGGCACCGAATCTGCCATGGCGTCGCGGATCGGCGTCACCAGGTTGGTCGCACCGGGACCGGAGGTGACGATCGCGACGCCGACCTTGCCCGAGGCGCGCGCGTAGCCCGAGGCCATGAACCCCGCGCCCTGTTCGTTCGCGGGCACCACCAGCGGCATCGGCTCGCGCCCATTGCTGCGTGGATGTTCGGCGTTGTAGCGGAACACCGCGTCGTACACCGGCAGTATCGCGCCGCCGGAATAACCGAACAGCACGTCACAGCCTTCGTCCGCCAGTACCTGCACCACCACGTCCGCGCCGCTCATCGATCGGTCTGCGAGTGGGTGGATGTTGGTATCTGCGGCGAGGGCAGCTTGCGAAGTAGTGGTCACGATGGTTCCCGAAGAAAGGCACTGGATCCCGGCCTTCGCCGGGATGACGGGACGATGAAGCTGTCCCGTCAGTTGCGGATCAGTTCGTCGTCGCCGGGCGCGTAGCACGGCACCCCGTAGGCCGTCGCCATGCGCAGGTCGTGCGCGAGCGTGGAGAATTGCTCCCATGGAATGCCGTTGACGTCGGTGTCGCGCGTGACGTCGTGCGTCTCGTCGTCGAGAAAACCCATGCGGCACAACTTGCCCGGCTGTTCCGGCTCACGGCAGATCGAGAAGTTCAACAGTTCCGTGCGCCACAGCGCGTACGCGCCATCGACCACCACCTGCGGCGGTTGGCCGAGGCGCGCGCTGTAGTCCTTGATGGACGCATCGAGATCGGCGACGGCCAAGGCGATATGGAAACGTTTCATGACGAACCTCGTTGCTCGTGTGATTGCCGGCGATCAGCCGACCCGTTTGAAAGGTGTGACCAGGGGCGTAACCGTGTCGGCTGCCACGGCGGATTGCGTCTCGGCCGGTTGCAGCCAGGGCATGCGCGCGCGCAGCTTCTTGCCGACCTGTTCGACCGGATGATCGAGATCGGCTTGACGGAAGCGCTTGTAGTTGGGCAGGCCCGCCGCGTATTCGGTGATCCAGTTACGCGCGAAGGTGCCGTCCTGGATCTCGCGCAGGACGTCCTGCATGCGCGCCTTCACGCCGGCGTCGACCACGCGCGAACCGCTGACGAAATCGCCGTACTGCGCCGTTTCGGAGACGAACTCCAGCATCTTCGTGATGCCGCCTTCGTAGAAAAGGTCGACGATCAGCTTCAGCTCGTGCAGCACTTCGTAGTACGCGATCTCCGGCTGGTAACCGGCTTCGACCAGCGTCTCGAAACCGGCCTGCACCAATGCGCTGGCGCCGCCGCACAACACGGCCTGCTCGCCGAACAAATCGGTTTCGGTTTCCTCCTTGAAGTCGGTGCGGATCAGCATCGCGCGGCCGCCGCCGATGCCGTCGGCGTAGGCCCGTGCCCGCGCCTCGGCGTGGCCGCTGGCATCCTGCTGCACGGCGAACAGGCACGGCACGCCGCGCCCGCGCGCGTACTCGCTGCGCACCAGCGCGCCGGGACCCTTGGGCGCCACCATCACGACATCGATGTCGCTGCGCGGCTCGATCTGCTTGAAATGCACGTTGAACCCGTGCGCGAACAGCAGCGCCGCGCCGGGTTTCAGGTTCGGCTCGATGGCGTCGCGATACAACGCCGGCTGCACCATGTCGGGTGTCAGCACGGCAACGAGATCGGCGTCGCGCACCGCGTCGGCGGGCTCCACCACGGCAAAGCCTTCGTCTTCCGCGCGCTGCCACGACCCACCATTCCGGCGCAGGCCGACCACGACGTCGAGCCCCGAATCGCGGAGGTTCAACGCGTGCGCGCGACCCTGGCTGCCGTAACCGAGCACGGCGATGCGGGATTGGGCGAGGGAATGGCTGGCTTGCGGATTCATGCGGGTTCTCCTTGGTGAACCCCTCTCCCGTCTGGAGAGGGGTTGGGGTGAGGGTTCGGCGAAGTCGAGGGGGTGGGTGAGATCGGACCCTCATCCGGCCCTTCGGGCGGGAAAAGACGGCCCTGCGGGCCCCTTCTCCCGGAGGGAGAAGGGAACAACGAATGGCTGCCGGGTTGGGTGACGGCGCCTTCGGAAGCCGAGCCGACCAGATAGGCGTACTTCGCAAGCGCGCCGCGTGTGACTTTCGCCTCGGGTGGCTGCCAACTGGTGCGTCGGCTTTCCAGATCGGCGCTGGTCGAGAGTTCACGGAGTGCCGCGTCGATGCGGATCGGATCGCCGTCTCGCAGCAGCGCGAGCGGTCCGCCGCGCGCGGCTTCCGGCGCGACGTGTCCGACCATGAAGCCGTGCGTCGCGCCGGAAAAACGCCCGTCGGTGATCAGCGCCACGTCGTTGCCGAGTCCGCGTCCGATCAGCGCGGCGGTCACTCCGAGCATTTCGCGCATGCCGGGTCCGCCGGCCGGTCCCTCGTTGCGAATCACCATCACGTCGCCGGCCTGGATGCGGCCGGCCTGCACGGCGGCGAAGGCATCTTCCTCGCACTCGAACACGCGCGCGCTGCCTTCGAAGCGGCCGCCCGCGCGCGGAATCTTCAGCACGCAACCTTCCGGCGCGAGGTTGCCGTAAAGAATCGAATACCCGCCGCGCGGTTTCAGCGGCGAGGCGACCGGATGCACCACGTCCTGTGTTGCAGCTTGCGGGGCCGCGGCGGTTTCCGCGAACAGGCTGCGGCCAGTGACGGTGAGCGCGTCGTCCAGCATGCCGGCCGCGATCAGTTCCTTCGCGACGCGCGCGACGCCGCCCGCGCCGAACAGTTCCACCGCCGTGTAGCGGCCGCCGGGCAGAAGATCCGCGATCACCGGCGTGTCGGCCGAGGCGGGTTCGAAATCCTCGAGTGTCCAGTCGACGCCGGCTTCGCGCGCGATCGCCAGCATGTGCAGCACCGCGTTGGTGGAACCCGCGGTCGCGGCGACCATGCGCGCGGCGTTGCGGAACGCGGTGCGGCTCAGCAGGTCCAGTGGTTTGCGGTCCGCCGCAAGGCACTCCATTACCAGCTCGCCGCAGCGGAATGCGGCCGCATTCTTGGCCGGATGCGTCGCGGGAATGTCGTTCAAACCCATCGGCGACAAGCCCAGCGTGGTCAGCACCATCGCCATGGTGTTGGCGGTGAACTGGCCGCCGCAGGCGCCCGCGCCGCAGCAGGCATCACGTTCGACGCTCGCGAGTTCCGTGTCGTCGATCTTGCCCGCGCCGTGCGCGCCGACCGCCTCGAACACCTGCTGGATCGTGATCGGATGATTTTTGTGCGTGCCGTGCGCGATCGTGCCGCCGTACAGCGCGACGCTCGGAAGGTTCAGCCGCGCCATTGCCATCGCCGCGGCGGGAATGGTCTTGTCGCAGCCGCACAGCACCACCATCGCGTCGATCGAATGGCTGGCCACGGCCGCTTCGATCGAATCGGCGATGATCTCGCGGCTCACCAGCGAGTAGCGCATGCCCGGCGTGCCCATCGCCATGCCATCGGTCACGGCGATGGTGTTGAACTCCACCGGCGTGCCGCCTGCCATGCGGATGCCGGTGGCGGCATGCCGCGCGAGGTCGCGCAGGCCCATGTTGCAGGGGCTCACATCGGACCAGGTGTGCACCACCGCGACCAGCGGTTTCCTGATGGCGTCGTCGTCGAGCCCGGTCGCGCGCATCATCGCGCGTGCGGGTGCGCGGTCGGGACCGCTTTTCATGATGTCACTGCGCATGGCGATTCCCGGTTGGATAGGTGGGGATGCGTGTTGCGCACGCGCGGAGAGTGCAGGTCAGCCGCATGCGCGCATCCCCGTGAAAAACGCGTCGCTGGAGACGGCGTGGTGATCCAGCGCGGCCAGCACCGCATCGCGCACCGTGTCGGTGCCGGCATCGCCGCCGAGATCGCGGCTGTACGGGCCGCGTTGCAGCACTTCATCGACCGCCGCTTCCACCGCCTGTGCTTCGGCGTCGAGTTGCAACGAATGGCGCAGCAACAGCGCGGCGGAAAGCATCGCGCCGATGGGATTGGCGACGCGCTTGCCAGCGATGTCGGGCGCGGAACCATGGATCGGTTCGTACAGTCCACGCATGCCTTCGCCGAGCGACGCTGATGGCAGCAGTCCCAGCGAACCTGCCAGCGCGGCGGCCTCATCGGTCAGGATGTCGCCGAACAGGTTTTCGGTGACCACCACGTCGTAGGCACTGGGGCGCGTCAGCAACAGCATCGCCATCGAATCCACCAGTTGGTGTTCGAGCGTCACGTCGGGATAGTCGGCGGCGATATGCGTGACGGTGCGACGCCACAGCCGCGAAGTTTCCAGCACGTTGGCCTTGTCCACCGACGTGACATGGTGGCGACGCGTGCGCGCCAGTTCGAAGGCGCGACGCGCGACGCGTTCTATTTCCGCGACGGTGTATCGGCATTCGTCGGTGGCGGCGTCGGTGGTTTTGGTTTTGGCGCCGAAGTACGCGCCGCCGGTCAGCTCGCGCACGAACAGCACGTCGACATCGCGAAGTCTTTCATCCTTCAGCGGCGACAACGCGGCGAGCGCGAGATGCGGCTTCAGCGGACGCAGGTTCGCGTACACGCCAAGGCCGGCACGCAATGCCAAAAGACCTTGTTCCGGTCGCACCGACGCATCCGGGTCGGACCATTTCGGTCCGCCTACCGCGCCGAGCAACACCGCGTCGGCGGAACGACACGCGGCGAGCGTAGCTTCCGGCAACGGCTCGCCGGTGTCGTCGATCGCGGCGCCGCCGACCCAATGTTCGTCAAACGAAAAATCATGGCCGAAGTGCGTGGCGACCGATTGCAGCACCGCGACGGCGGCGGCGGTGACTTCCGGGCCCACGCCGTCGCCGGGCAGGGTGGCGATGCGGGCTTTCATGCGGCCTCCCGTTGTCGCTCGAAGGCGGTGATGGCCTCGGTGTGTTGCAGCAGGAACCCCAACTGGTCCACGCCTTCGAGCAGGCAGTGACGCGCGAACGGTTCGAGTTCGAAACGGAAGACGTTGCCGCGCGGCAAGGTGATGGCTTGTTCGCGCACGTCGATGGAAAGATCGACGCCGGGATTGTCGAGCAGCCAGCGATGTTCGTCCGCGCCGACCACGATCGCGACGAGCCCGTTCTTCAGCGCGTTGTTGCGGAAGATGTCCGCGATCCCGCTGGAGACGACCGCGCGGATGCCAAGGTCGAGCAAGGCCCACGGCGCGTGCTCGCGCGAGGAACCGCAGCCGAAGTTGCTTCCGGCGACCAGGATCGCGCAGTCCTTGGCTTCGGCTTGGTTCAACGCAAACGCAGGGTTGTCGCTGCCGTCCGGCAGGTAGCGCCAGTCGTTGAAGCAGTACTTGCCGAGCCCTTCGCGGGTGGTGGTGGTGAGGAAGCGTGCCGGGATGATGCGGTCGGTGTCGATGTTCTCGTCGGCCAGCACGGCGGTGCGGGAATGGATGCGGACAACGGGTTTCATGCGGCCTGCTCCTCCTGGACGGGCATCGACAGATACTCGCGCGGATCGGCGATGTGCCCGGCGACGGCGGATGCCGCGGCGGTGGCGGGGCTGGCCAGCACGGTGCGCGCGCCCTTGCCCTGTCGTCCTTCGAAGTTGCGGTTGGAGGTCGAAACGACGAGTTGTCCCGGTGCGGCCATGTCGCCGTTCATCGCGATGCACATCGAACAGCCCGGCAGTCGCCATTCGGCGCCGGCGGCGAGGAACACCTCGTGCAGGCCTTCGGCTTCGGCGTCGCGGCGCACGGCTTCCGACCCCGGCACCACCAGCAACCGGACGTGCCTGGCGACGCGCCGGCCGCGCAGGATGTCCGCCGCTTCGCGAAGATCCGGCAGCCGCGCATTGGTGCAACTGCCGACGAACACCATGTCCACTTTGGTGCCGGCCATCGGCTTGCCGGCGCGGCTTTGCATGTAGTCCAGCGCGCGCTGTTCGACCGCGTCTCGCGCGGCGGGCACCGGCGCATCCAGTGCGATCGCGGAACCGGGGTGGGTGCCGAAGGTGACCGTCGGCCGTACCCGGCTCGCATCGATCCGGACTTCGCGGTCGTAGTGCGCGCCGTCATCCGTTTTCAGCGTGCGCCAGTGCGCGACCGCGCGTTCCCCGGCTTTGCCTTGCGGGGCGCGCGGACGACTCTTCAACCATGCGAACGTCGTTTCATCCGGCGCGATCAGCCCCGCGCGTGCACCGGCTTCGATCGACATGTTGCACACCGTCATGCGCGCTTCCATCGACAGCGCTTCGATCGCGCTGCCGCGGTACTCGATCACGTGGCCGGTGCCGCCGTTGACGCCGATCGTGCCGATCACGTGCAGGATCAGGTCTTTCGCGCCCACGCCGTGCGGCAGCCGACCTTCCACGTGCACCGCCAGCGTTTTCGGCTTGCGTTGCAGCAGGCATTGCGTCGCCATCACGTGGCCGACTTCGGTGGTGCCGATGCCGAACGCCAGCGCGCCGAACGCGCCGTGCGTAGAGGTGTGGCTATCGCCGCAGACGATCGTCATGCCCGGCTGCGTCGCGCCCAGCTCCGGTCCGATCACGTGCACGATGCCGCGGTCGGCGCTGTCCCAGCCGTGCAACTCGACGCCGAATTCGCGGCAGTTGGTTTCGAGCTTCGACACCTGCGCGCGCGCTTGCGGCGTCGCGTACGGA
>JAICIW010000403.1 GCA_025928735.1 Rhodanobacteraceae bacterium
CGGACGCGAGGGCGAGGGCGAATTCCTGTGGTTGGTCGATCCGCTGGATGGCACCAAGAGCTTCGTGCGCGGCACGCCGTTTTTTTCCACCCAGATCGCGCTGATGCATGCGGGTGAACTGGTGCTGGGTGTGTCGCATGCGGCGGCCTATGGCGAAACCATGTGGGCGCGCCGCGGCGGCGGTGCGTTTTTTGAAGAAGGGTCCCTGAACGGTCGGCGTGTCGGGATCGCGCCTACCCGGGCATTGCGCGACGCCGCCTTGTCGCTCGGCAACATCAAATCGCTGGCGCAGGATGCGGCTCGCTGGAATGCGCTCGGCGAACTGGTGGGCGAGGTCAACCGCGTGCGTGGCTACGGCGACTTCTGCCACTATCACCTGCTGGCATGCGGTGGTCTGGACGTCGTGATCGAATCCGACGTCAACATCCTGGACATCGCCGCGCTGGCCGTCGTCGTCCGCGAGGCCGGCGGCATGTTCACCGATCTGGAAGGCGACGAGCTTGCGCTCGGCACCCGCAGCGTGCTGGCGGCCACACCGGCGTTGCACGCGGAAATTCTGGCAAGATTTCGGCGCCGGCCCGGTGCGGCTGCACGCTCCACGGCTGCCGCCGCAAATACTTGACAAAGCCGTGAACTCTGTCACGGTTGAATCCATTCCTGTATCGGGGTTATCGGATTTCCACCGCGAAGAAAGGAGAGCCAGCATGTCCGTCACCAAGGTCATCGAGTTGAGCGCCTCGTCGTCGACGGGGATCGAGGACGCCGTGCGCCACGGTCTGGAAAAAGCCGCCAAAACCGTGAAGAACATCAAGGGTGCGTGGGTCAACGACATCAAGGTCGCAACAGACAGCAGTGGCGCCGTGCGAGAATGGCGCGTCAACATGCGCATCAATTTCGAAGTGGATTGAACGCGCGTGGCCGGGCATTCATGCCGCGGGCGGGGGATTGGCCGTCCGCGGTGTGAGGGGATATTCGATTGACGGGGAGTCGAAGCAAACAATGAGTGCTGTAACGTGGACGATCGGTTGTGTCGAGGATGATCCGGACCAGACGGCGCTGTTGCGCCTGTGGCTGGAACACGCGGGTTACGGTTGCGCGGTTTTTCGTACCGCCAACGATTTCCGTCGCCGGCTGGGCAACGAGGCCGTGGATCTGGTGCTGCTCGATCGCAGCCTGCCCGATTCCACCGGGCTGGAAGTCCTTTCGTGGATCAGGCAGTCGCCCAATGCCAGCCTGCCGGTCATCTTCCTGACCGCGAGCGGAGAGGAATCCGCGATCGTCGAAGGCCTGGCCGCCGGTGCCGACGACTACGTGGTGAAACCGCCCAAACAGGGTGAATTGCTCGCGCGCGTAGCCGCGGTGCTGCGACGCCGCGGCGGCGAACATGATGGCAACGAGGTATTGGAACTTCCGCCCTACCGCATCGATCCGCAGCGCCGCCAGATCAGCATCAATGGCGAACCGGTGGAACTCACCCAGCGCGAATACGAACTGGCCTGCTACCTGTTCCGGCGCCAGGGTCGCATCGTCAGCCGCGACGCGCTGCTCGAGAATGTCTGGAACCTCGCCGGCGACGTCAGCACGCGCACCGTCGATACGCACATCAGCCGACTGCGCAAGAAGCTCGGCCTGTCGGGTGAAAACGGCTGGCGCCTGACGGCCGTCTACCAGCATGGGTATCGCATCGAGCAGGGGTGAACCGGGGCTTTCGCGAGATGCCGGGGGCATCTCGCGCCGGTGAACGCCCGCACAAGGAGGTGCGGGCCGGCGATAGCTGCATGGACGCATGCTTGCGGCGAATTGCAGGCGTGTAAACTTTGCAGTGCCATCCATCCGGTGAACTGCCTTGTCGCTCGATCCGACGATTCTTGAAGCGTTCCGGCGGCTGCACGCGCAGGCGCGCGCCAGCGATGATCCCGAACCCAACGCGATGACCGTGGCGACCGCGGGCGCGGACGGCCGCGTGCATGCGCGCATGGTGTTGCTGAAAACCGCCGACGAACACGGCTTCACATTCTTCACCCGCTACGACAGCGACAAGGGCGCGCAACTGGAAGCGAAC
>JAICIW010000382.1 GCA_025928735.1 Rhodanobacteraceae bacterium
ATGATGTCGTCGTGGGTGATCACGTACACCGCGGCCGGTGAGTCGGCCAGCATCTCCGGATGCTTGGCCACCGAAGTGACGACGATCTGGCCGAGGTCCTGCAGCGAAAGCTTGCCGAGGTCCTGCAGCGATCCCTGCGCGAAGGCCGCGCCGCTGGTGCAGATGGCAGCAATCAATAGCGCGATGTGCCCACCCGGGTGAAGCCACGCGATGCGTGCAGCGTGACGTTCGCCGGAACCTTCCGATCGCATCGCCTTCTCCTGTAGCGCACCCCGCGCGGCGCGCCCTCCACGCCACGGCCGGCCATTATAGCCATGCCCATGGAGGTGGCTTTCGGGCGTGCGGGCGCAGTCCAGGCCTGGCAGCCTCGGCGGAATCGCTTCAGGGGACAGCGCGACCGCGCAGCCGACCGTTCTTTCTGGTCGTTCCGTGGGCGCGCGCAGCGCGGAACCCGGAATCGGTTCCGGCGAAGTGCACCGCCAGTCCCGCGGACGGCCACGGCAGGTCAGGAGAAGAAGCAGAGACCGGTTCCAGATCGCCGCTGCGCGGCGTCCGGAATGACAGCTTCGAGGGGCCGATCCCGTGGCATCCAGGGGCCACGCGACAAATTTCTCCGATCATTTCCTGACGCCCGTCAATCCTTTCCGGGCATTTCGGGATCGCACGACAATGTGGTCATTCCGGAGCCGCACGATCATGCGGCCAGATTCAGCTGTCGCCGATCTGCGGCCGGGTGCGCGAGCGAATCAATGACGCAACGTGCTCACGTGCGAGCCGCCCATCGTCCAGGAAGGCGGATCGCTGGCGGGAAATGTCCCGACCAGTTCCTCGTCGAGCAGGCGCTCGCATTCGTCCTTGTCCGAGACGTCGCGTTCGGCTTGCACGGACGCGCGTGCGGGACCGGGTAGCACCGCATGCGGCCGGTTGCCGGTCGTGCGTCTGCGCGGAGGGGTGTTCTGGCTGGGTGAATCGGAAATCATGTGAGTGTCCCATCGTTGTCGATGGCCGGGGCGAGATCGGAGGCGCGTACCGCCACGGCACCATCGTTGCTTTCAACCTCCAGCATACGCCGCCTCGCAACGCGTGGACGCGCCACTTCGCCGCAACGTCACCACGAATTCAGGCGACGCCACGGAATCCGGAGATCGACGACGCACACGCATCGGACCGGCGTGTTGCAAAAGTTCAGAACGGCACACTTGAATCATCTGATAAGATCGCCGCCCCGCCGCATCAGGCGGTCGGTATCGGCGTGACGCCGAAATTCGTCAATCAGGGAGAAAAACATGCAGAAGAAGTTCACGGCGCTTGCGCTGTGCGTGGCGGGCGCGTGCCTCGCCACCGGTGCCCAAGCCAAGGACCTCACCGGCTGGTTCGTCAATGGCGGTGCGGGCAGTGCGCACTACAAGGCCTCGTACGCCGGCCTGTCCGGCACCGAATCGGATACCAGCTACCAGATCAACGCAGGCTGGCGCTCGCAGTTCATCGGTATCGAAGGCGGCTATGTCGATCTGGGCGGCATCTCGGAGCACGACGACTTCGGCAGCGGGAGCGTCTCGGGGAAAGGCTGGACACTGGGCATCGACGGACATTTCAATCCGACCGAGAAGTGGTACATCTCCGCCCGCGCCGGGCTGTTCAAGTGGATCGTAGATCTGCGGGCAGACATCGCCGACCCGACCGGCGCTGCCACGCGGTATGCCGCCAGCGCGAATGGCGTGAACGGCTACGCGGGCGTCGGTACCGGTGTCGATTTCAACCGCCACTGGAGCCTGGGGGTGAATTTCGATTACTACCAGATCAAGAAATACGGCTTCAACGTCGACACCAAGGTGTATTCCGCCAATCTGGAGTACCGCTTCTGAGTTGATGTGACGTATCGCTTCACGACGGGCGCCGCAGGGCGCCCGCTTTTTGTGCCTGTCGAATTCCGGACGCGGTTCCGCACTGCGTCGCTTACACCTGCAGGCGATCGCCTTCACGCGCCACCAGCTTGTACAGCGCGGGCATGATGAAGATGCCGATCGCAAGACGTGAAATCATGCCCGCCACGATCACCAGCGCGAACGGACGCTGCGAATCGGTGCCGACACCATGCGCGATCGCGGCCGGCAGCAGCCCCAGCGCCGCCACCAGCGCGGTCATCAGGATGGGCCGCAGTCGCAGCAATGCGGCTTCGTGCGCGGCTTGCAGCATGTCCATCCCGCCAAGCCTGAGTTCGTTTGCGCAGGAGATGTAGACCACGCCGGTCAACACCGACACGCCGAACAGCACGATGAAACCGATGCCGGACGACACCGAGAACGGCGTGCCCGTGACCCACATCGCGAATACCGCGCCGAC
>JAICIW010000150.1 GCA_025928735.1 Rhodanobacteraceae bacterium
TCGATGATCCTGCCGGAAATGGTGGGCCTCACGATCGCCGTCCACAACGGTCGGCTGCACGTGCCGGTGCTGGTCAACGAGAACATGGTCGGGCACAAGCTCGGCGAGTTCGCGGTCACCCGCACCTTCAAGGGCCACAGCGGCGACAAGAAGGCCGCGGCACCCGCGGCCGGCAAGAAGTGATGGGTACCGATATGACGACGACTCAAGCCAAGGCCGTCCTGCGCGGCGTGCGCATTTCGGCGCAGAAGGCGCGACTGGTGGCCGACATGGTGCGCGGCATGCCGGTGGGCACGGCCAGCGCGGTGCTCGAACACACCAACAAGAAGGCGGCGCACCTGGTCCGCAAGGTGTTGCTGTCGGCAGTCGCCAACGCCGAGAACAACGTCGGCGCCGACGTGGACGAACTGAAGGTGTCGCGCATCTACGTGGACGAAGGCGCGGTCCTGAAGCGCATGCGTGCGCGCGCCAAGGGTCGCGGTTCGCGCATCCTCAAGCGCACTTCGCACATCACGGTCGAGGTAGGTTGATCATGGGTCACAAAGTCAATCCAATCGGTATTCGCCTCGGCATCTCCAAGGACTGGAATTCCAAGTGGTTCGCCGGCAAGCGTCAGTACGCCGAACACCTGGTGTCCGACCTCAAGGTGCGCGAGCTGCTGAAGGAAAAGCTTGCGCAGGCCGGCGTGTCGAAGATCCTGATCAACCGTCCGCAGAAGAACGCCGACATCACGATCTTCACCGCCCGTCCCGGCGTCGTGATCGGCAAGAAGGGCGAGGATATCGAGAAGCTGCGCCGCGAAGTCTCGAAAATCATGGGCGTCGATGCGCACATCAACGTCAGCGAAGTGCGCAAGCCGGAACTCGACGCGCAACTCGTCGCCGAGTCGATCGCACAGCAGTTGGAGCGCCGCATCATGTTCCGTCGCGCCATGAAGCGCAGCGTGCAGAATGCGATGCGCCTGGGCGCACTGGGGATCAAGGTAAACGTTGCCGGCCGTTTGAACGGCGCCGAGATTGCGCGGTCCGAGTGGTACCGCGAAGGTCGCGTGCCGCTGCACACGTTGCGCGCCGACATCGATTACGGCCTGGCCGAAGCGCGCACCACTTATGGCGTGATCGGCGTCAAGGTGTGGATCTACAAGGGCGAGATTTTCGATTTCGCCAGCGTGGGTCAGGCCAAGGAAGACGACCGCAATGAAGGTCCGTCGCCGCGTCGTGAGCGCGGTTCGCGTGACGACGACCGTCGCGAGCGCGCCCCGCGCGGGCGCCGCGACCGGCAGTCGGCAGAGTAAGGAATCACGAACATGCTTCAGCCAAAACGAACCAAATTCCGCAAGCAGTTCAAGGGCCGCAACCGGGGCTTGAGCCTTTCGGGCAATCTCGTCAGTTTTGGCGAGTATGGCCTGAAGGCGACCACCCGCGGCGCGATCACCGCGCGCGAAATCGAGGCAGCCCGTCGCTGCATCACCCGCTACGTGAAGCGCGGCGGGAAGCTGTGGATCCGCGTATTCCCGGACAAGCCGATCACCAAGAAACCGATCGAAGTCCGCATGGGCGCCGGCAAGGGCAACGTCGAGTACTGGGTCGCGCCGATCCAGCCCGGCCGGATGCTGTACGAAATCGAAGGCGTCACCGAGGCCGAGGCACGCGAGGCGTTCCGCCTTGCCGCGGCCAAGCTGTCGATCCAAACCCAATTCGCGACCAGGGCGCTGCTGTGATGGATACCAATGAGATGCGCGAAAAATCCGCGCAGGAACTGAACGACCACATCGTCGAGCTGCGTCGCGAGCAGTTCAGCCTGCGCATGCAGAAGGCCCAGGGCCAGGCTGCGCAGACCCACCAGTTCGCCAAGGTGCGCCGCGAAATCGCGCGCGCCGCGACGATCCTGGGCGAGAAGCAGAAGACCCACGGAGCCGCGTGATGAACGATACCGAAAAGACCACGCGCACCCTCGAGGGTCGCGTCACCAGCAGCAAGGCTTCCAAGACGGTGACCGTGCTGGTCGATCGTCAGGAACAACACGGCTTGTACGGCAAGCTGCTGCGCCGTTCGACCAAGTTGCACGCGCACGACGAAAACGGCGAGTGCCACGAGGGCGACCTGGTGCGCATCGCCGAATGCCGGCCGCTGTCCAAGACCAAGCATTTCCGCGTGGTGGAAGTGCTGGCGCGCGCGGCCGAGTGAGGAGATCGCAGCCATGATCCAGATGCAAACCAAGCTGGCCGCGGCGGACAACAGCGGTGCGCGCGAACTGATGTGCATCAAGGTGCTGGGCGGTTCCAAGCGCCGCTATGCCAGCGTCGGCGACGTCATCAAGGTGTCGATCCGCGATGCGATTCCGCGCAGCAAGGTCAAGAAGGGCGAGGTCTACAACGCCGTCGTGGTCCGCACCGCCAAGGGCGTGCGTCGCCCAGACGGTTCGCTGATCCGCTTCGACGACAACGCCGCAGTGCTGCTGAACAACAAGCTGGAGCCGATCGGCACCCGCATCTTCGGGCCGGTCACGCGCGAATTGCGCAGTGAGCGCTTCATGAAGATCGTGTCGCTTGCTCCGGAAGTGCTGTAAGGGAAACCGTCATGAATCGTATCCGCAAAGGCGACACGGTGCTCGTGATCGCGGGCAAGAACAAGGGCCAGCACGGCGAGGTCACCCGCATCGACGGGGACCGCGTGTTCGTGCAGAACATCAACATGGTCAAGCGCCACACCAAGCCGAACCCGCAAGCACAGCAGCCGGGCGGCATCGTCGAGCGCGAGGCCCCGATCCACATTTCCAACGTCATGCTGTACGACCTCGCCACCGGCAAGGGCGAACGCGTGGGCCGCAAGACGCTCGGCGACGGGCGCAAGGTGCGCGTGTACCGCTCGACCGGCGAAGTCGTGGATGCATGAGGACGAAGCCATGACACGCCTCGAAAATATCTACAAAGACGAAGTGATGCCGGCGCTGATGAAGCGCTTCGGCTACCAGAACCCGATGCAGGTGCCGCGCATCAGCAAGATCACGCTCAACATGGGCGTGGGCGAGGCGGCGGCCAACAAGAAGGTGCTGGAAAACGCAACCGCCGACATGGCGAAGATCGCTGGCCAGAAGCCGATCGTGACCAAGGCGCGGACTTCGGTTGCGTCGTTCAAGATCCGCGACGGCTGGCCGATCGGCTGCAAGGTCACCCTGCGCCGCGCCAACATGTGGGAGTTCCTCGACCGCCTGATCAACATCTCGCTGCCGCGCGTGCGCGACTTCCGCGGTGTGTCCGGTCGCGCGTTCGACGGTCGCGGCAACTACAACATGGGCGTGAAGGAACAGATCATCTTCCCGGAGATCGACTTCGACCAGGTCGATGCGATGCGCGGCATGGACATCTGCATCACCACCACCGCGCGTACCGATGCGGAAGCCAAGGCGCTTCTCGAAGCGTTCCACTTCCCGTTCAGGAACTAAAGGAAACAGACATGGCCAAGAAATCCATGGTGAATCGCGATCTGAAGCGCGCCAAGTTGATCAAGCAGCACGCCGGCAAGCGCGCCGATCTCAGGAAGATCATCGCCAGCACCGACGCGAGCTACGAAGACAAGATGGCCGCGGCGGCCAAGCTGCAAAAGCTGCCGCGCGATTCCAGCGCCTCGCGCCTGCGTACACGCTGCGCGCTGACCGGCCGTCCCCGCGCGGTCTACGCGAAGTTCGGCCTGGGCCGCAGCAAGTTGCGCGAAGCCACCATGCGCGGCGATGTGCCGGGCCTGCGCAAGGCAAGTTGGTAAAGCGTTAGTCGTCTGCTTCGCAGACTGTAAGTAAGTGAATAAGTAAGTAAGTAAGTAGGTAAAGAGCGAGCAGCAGCGACGCTACTGACGATTTACAGGCCGCGAAGCGGCCGACTGACAGCGAGCGCAGCGAGCGACTTACCCAACGGATATCGATGCAGTTCCAGGAAAACCACAATGAGCATGACTGATCCCATCGCCGATATGTTCACCCGCATCCGCAATGCCCAAGCCATGGGCAAGCCGACGGTGAGCATGCCGGCTTCCAAGGTGCGCCAGGCACTGGCCGACCTGTTGAAGGCGGAAGGCTACGTGCTGGAATCCCGCCGTGCGGAAGCGGACGGCAAGGCGCAGCTTGAAATCAAGCTGAAGTATTTCGAGGGCAAGCCGGCGATCGAACGCATCGAACGCGTCAGCCGTCCCGGCCTTCGCGTGTATCGCGGCAAGGACGCGTTGCCGAAGGTGATGGGTGGCCTCGGCATCTCCATCGTGTCCACTTCATCCGGCCTGATGACCGACGCGCAGGCGCGTGCCAAGGGTCTGGGCGGCGAAGTGATCGGCCGCGTCGCGTAAGCAGGACGGAGCAAGAGACATGTCACGAGTAGCCAAGAAACCGATTGCGTTGCCGAAGGGCGTCGAGTGCCAGGTGACCAAGGACGGAATCACCGTCAAGGGCCCCAAGGGCACCCTCAAGATGCACGCGATCCCGGGCGTCGAAGTCAAGAATCAGGACGGTCACCTGATCTGCGCCGACGGTACTGCCGAAACCAAATTCGCGGGCACCACCCGCGCGCTGCTGGCCAACATGGTCCAGGGCGTGAGCCAGGGTTACGAGCGCAAGCTTGAACTGGTCGGCGTCGGATTTCGCGCCGCCGTGCAGGGCAAGAGCCTCAACCTGTCGCTCGGGTTTTCGCATCCGGTGGTGTTTCCGGCGCCGGAAGGCGTCACCCTGGAAACCCCGTCGCCCACCGAAATTCTGGTGAAGGGTGCCGACAAGCAGCGGGTCGGTGAAACCGCCGCGAAGATTCGCGGGTTTCGTCCGCCGGAGCCCTACAAAGGCAAGGGCGTGCGTTACGCGGGTGAGCGGATCACGCTGAAAGAAGCAAAGAAGGCTTAAGTCATGATCGACAAGAAAACATCGCGTCTGCGCCGCGCCAAGACTGCGCGTGCGCACATCCGCAAACTGGCGGTGCCGCGCCTAAGCGTCCATCGCAGCGGTCAGCACATCTACGCGCAGGTCATCGCCGCCGATGGCGAGACGGTGGTCGCGGCCGCCTCCACCGTCCAGAAGTCGCTGCGGGGCGACCTCAAGGGCACCAAGAACAAGTCCGCTGCCGCGGCAGTGGGCAAGGCGGTTGCCGAAAAGGCGCGCGCCGCGGGCATCGAGTCGGTGGCATTCGATCGCTCCGGGTTCCGTTATCACGGCCGCGTCGCCGCGCTGGCCGATGCCGCCCGCGAAGCGGGACTCAAGTTTTGATGGAGCGTTCCTGCGCGCAATCTCCGTACGTTTATTTTTGCGATCGTCCATGATCGCGGCGTCACGGAGCCGTATTGGCTCCTGTTGCAACAAGGTAATTTGATACACCAGAACGGCCATCCATGGCCTGACTTTTCGAAAAATCTACAACTCCAAGCGGCTTGATGCCGCAAGAAAATGCCCGCATTTCGCGGGCGCAAGGTGAAGACATGGCGAACAACGATCGCGACAATTCCGACGGGATGCTCGAGAAACTCATCGCCGTCAACCGCGTGGCCAAGACGGTCAAGGGCGGTCGGCAGATGAGCTTCACCGCGTTGACCGTGGTGGGCGATGGCGCCGGCAAGGTCGGCTTCGGATACGGCAAGGCGCGCGAAGTGCCGGTCGCGATCTCGAAGGCGATGGAGCGTGCGCGCCGCAACATGGTTTCGGTGGGCCTGAACAACGGCACCATCTGGTATGCAGTCAAGGCCAACCACGGCGCGGCCCGGGTGTTCATGCAGCCGGCCTCGCAAGGTACCGGCGTGATCGCCGGCGGCGCGATGCGCGCGGTGCTGGAAGTGGTCGGAGTGAAGGACGTGCTGGCCAAGGCCGTCGGTTCGCGCAATCCGATCAACCTGGTGCGTGCCACCATCAAGGGCTTGCAGTCGGTCGCGAGCCCGGACTACATCGCGGCCAAGCGCGGCAAGAAGGTCGAGGAACTGGGTCATGGCGGCTAAGAAAGAAACCACCACCGGCACCGTGAAGGTGCGTCTCGTGGGCGGCCTGCGCGGCGTGCAGTCGCGGCACCGCCTGAGCGTGAAGGCGCTGGGCCTGAA
>JAICIW010000337.1 GCA_025928735.1 Rhodanobacteraceae bacterium
CGGGTTTCCAATTGCCGTAGTGATGGCGTGGATCTACGACGTGACGCCGCGAGGATCAAACGCAACGCAGACGCAGTGGTTGCGATGGCGCCTCCGCCGCCGATCGCGGTTGGCGCCCCCACCATGGACGCGAGTGCGTCCGCCGCGACGACCAGCATCCCGCAAATCCATCGCGGTGCTTCCGTTCACCGATTTGTCGCCGCAGCGCGACCAGGAATATTTCTCCGACGGCATCGCCGAGGAAATCCTCGATGCTCTGGTCAAGCTCAAGGATTTGAAAGTCGCCGGGCGCACGTCATCGTTTTCGTTCAGGAAGCGTTAGGCGGAAGCCGCTACGCGGATAACAGTATCTACACTTCTGCAGAAGGGGAATCGGATGCGTACCGAATCGAAGAAATGGGTCGTCGCTTCCGCAGCGATGCTGCTCGGATCGTTGTTGATTGGCGGCGCGATTGCGCACGCGCAAAACGCGGGCGCAGCGTCAAAGGCGGAAATCACCGCGGCGGAAGCCTGGGCGTTTCCGGTGTACCCGCCGCTTGCCGAATTGCAGGCACCGCCGCCGCATCCGAAGGAACTTGTTCACATCGCAGGCAGCACGCGCAGCTATACGCAAGCCCAGATTGACCAAAGCACGCCGGACTGGTTTCCGCAGGATCATCCACCTGCGTCCGGAATTGTGGCAGAAGCCCGTAAACCGGCAGGATCGTGCGCGGAGTGCCATCTCATCGATGGCGCGGGTGTGCCCGCCACGGCAACGCCCGCCGGTTTGCCGAAGGCGTACATCCTCGAACAGTTTGCGGCATTTCGGGCCGGCCAACGCGGCATCAGCGCGCCGCGCACCTCGCAGGACATGCGCAAGGAAGCGCGTGCGGTGACCGATGCGGAGCTGCAACTCGCCGCAAATTATTTTTCGAAGTTGAAGTTCGTGCCGCGTGCGCGCGTGATCGAAGCCGCGACCGTGCCAAAGATGCACTGGAAATTTTTCGTGCAGGTGCCGGACAAGAGTGGTGCGCGCGAACCGATCGGTGAGCGCATCGTCGAGACACCCGCTAATTTCGACGATTATCAATACAGCAGCGATCGCACGGCATACACCGCCTACGTTCCGCCCGACAGTATCGCGCGCGGCGCGGTGATCGCGGCGAAAGGTGTCGGCACAGCGGCGGCGTGCGGGTCGTGCCACGGCGCGACATTG
Source organism: Rhodanobacteraceae bacterium (assembly GCA_025928735.1). Lineage (GTDB taxonomy): Bacteria > Pseudomonadota > Gammaproteobacteria > Xanthomonadales > Rhodanobacteraceae > 66-474. The sequence goes on from JAICIW010000337.1 coordinate 1,196, forward strand.
CAAGGCGTGGGCGCGATCCCGCCGCTGGCCGGGCGCTCGCCGACCTACATCGTGCGCGAACTGATCCTGTTTCGCACCGGCAAACGCAGCAATCCGCAGGCCGCACCGATGGTGCAGGAAGCCTCGCAATTGTCCGTGAAAGACATGATCGCGGTCGCCGCGTATGCCGCCTCGCGCAAGTGAAGGCGCGATGCGAGTTGGCAGCAGATGTTGGCTCGTTTTGACATCGATGACAAATCCGTATTACGGTGACGCTATCGAAAGCAGGAGGTGAATCATGTCCGCAGTTACAGTTTCGCCAAAATATCAGGTTGTCATCCCGCAAGCGGTGCGTGAAGCCATGGGCTTGGTGCCGGGAACCAAGTTGCAAGTGGTGCACTACGAGAACCGGATCGAGATGATTCCGGTGCGCTCGAGCAAATCGCTGCGCGGGTCGTTGCGCGGCATCGATACGGCAGTGCCACGCGAGCGCGATCGCACATGAATGTGATCGATTCGTCCGCGTGGCTGGAGTATTTCGCCGATGGGCCGAATGCCAAGCATTTCGCCAGGCCGATCGAGAAGCCCGATGAATTGCTGGTGCCGTCGATCACGTTGCTTGAGGTGTTCAAGCGCATCAGCCAGCAACGCGATGAAGCCACCGCCTTGCAGTACGTGGCGGTGATGCGGCAGAGCGCGGTCGCCGAACTCGATGCGACGCTCGCGCTGCGCGCGGCGGCGCTCGGCTTGCGGCACAAATTGCCGTTGGCCGACAGCATCGTCTATGCAACCGCGCAAGCCGCCGGCGCGGTGGTCTGGACCCAGGACGCGGATTTCGATGGACTGACCGACGTGAAGTTCTGGCGCAAGGCATAGAGTTCGTTGCATGTTGAACACCGTGTGCTGTGCGGAGCTTGGGGGCTATGGCTGACTTCCTGCTACATCTAAAGCAACGCAAGCTGGTGCAGTGGGCCGTGGCCTACGTGGCCTTTGCATTTGCGCTGATCCAGGGGCTGGACGTCATCGCGCAGCGCTTCGGCTGGCCGGACCAGCTCGAAAAAATCCTGATCCTCGCGCTGGCAATTGGTTTCCTCGTCGTGCTGGTGCTGGCCTGGTACCACGGCGAGCGCGGCGCACAAAAGGTCAGTAGTACCGAAATCGTGATCCTCGCGCTGCTGCTCGCGATCGGCGGCGGCTTGCTGTGGCGGTTTGCGCGTGTGTCGAACGCAACTGGCGATGCATCCATTGCGAGTAGCCCGGATGCAGCGCAGCGGAATCCGGGAAAGACCATCCCGGATTCCATCGCTGGCGCGGTTCCATCTGGGCAACAAAGAGCTTTACCCGCATCAACACCAGTCACTTCGCCGGGTATTCAAGCGTCCGTGATCCCCGCCAAATCCATCGCGGTGCTGCCGTTCGTCAACATGAGTGGCGATCCGAAGAACGATTACTTCAGCGACGGCATTACCGAGGAAATCCTCGACGCGCTGGCGCAATTGCCGAACCTGAAGGTCGCCGCGCGCACCTCGGCGTTCGCGTTCAAGGGCAAGGCCGAAGACCTGCGCAAGGTCGGCGAAGTGCTGGATGTGGCGACGGTGCTGGAAGGCAGCGTGCAGAAATCCGGCGACGAGGTGCGCATCACCGCGCAGTTGATTGATACGCGCAACGGTTATCACCTGTGGTCGGAAAAATACGATCGCAAGCTC
>JAICIW010000273.1 GCA_025928735.1 Rhodanobacteraceae bacterium
CGATGGCGGTTACGAGAATCCCGCGCTGTGGTTGTCGGAAGGCTGGGACACCGTCCAACGCGACCGCTGGCGGCACCCGCTGTACTGGGATGACGGGCTGGAAACCGCCTTCACGCTCGGTGGCCGCCGGGCGATCGAAGCGTCCGCACCGGTCTGCCACGTCAGCTTCTTCGAAGCCGACGCCTTCGCACGCTGGGCCGGCGCGCGGCTGCCGACCGAAGTCGAATGGGAAGTCGTGGCGCAGGCGCTTCCGGTGGAAGGCAATTTCGCCGATGGCGATGTGCTGCTTCCGCTTCAAGCGCGCGCGCAAGGCGATCCCGAACGGCCGCTGCAGATGTTCGGTGACGTATGGGAATGGACGTCGAGCCCTTACGTCGGCTATCCGGGCTACCGGCCCGCGGGCGGTGCGCTCGGCGAATACAACGGCAAGTTCATGTGCGGGCAGTGGGTGTTGCGCGGCGGTTCGTGCGCGACACCGGCTGGGCACGTGCGTGCGAGCTACCGCAACTTTTTTTCTCCGGGGGCGCGCTGGCAGTTCAGCGGCATCCGGTTGGCGAGGGACGCATGAAACCGAATCCGCAAGCCGTACGCGTCTGTCGCCTCGATGACCGCCAACCGGGAGACGGCCTTCTGGCCGATGCGCTGTCCGGCCTGTCGCGATCCCCAAAGCGGTTGCCGTCGAAATATTTCTACGATGCGCGCGGCTCGGAGTTGTTCGAGCGCATCTGCGAACAGCCCGAGTATTACCCGACCCGAACCGAGATCGCGATCATGCGCGACCACGTCGGCGAAATTGCCGCAGCACTGGGGCCGGACGTGCGCCTGGTCGAATACGGCAGTGGCAGCGGACTGAAGACGCGTTTGCTGCTGCGAAACCTCGAATCGCCGGTGGCTTACGTGCCGGTGGAAATTTCGCGCAGCGCCTTGGCCGAGAGCGTGGCCAAACTCGAGCGCGAGTTCCCGCGCATTGAAATGCTGCCGGTGTGCGCGGACTTCACGCAACCGATCAAGTTGCCGCGCGCGGCGCGCGCACCGAGGCAGACCGTCGTGTACTTTCCCGGGTCGACGCTCGGCAATTTCGCACCGGATGATGCACTGCGGCTGCTCCGCGAGATGCGCAACGAAGCCGGGCAGGGCGGTGGCGCGCTGCCTGGCGGCATACTGATCGGCATCGATCTCGACAAGGAGTCGGCAGTGCTCGAAGCCGCATACAACGACGCCGCAGGCGTCACCGCGGAGTTCACCCTCAACCTGTTGGTGCGGATGAACCACGAGCTGGGTGCGGACTTCGACCTCGGGGCGTTTCGCCATCGCGCGCGCTGGCATCCGCTGGCGGGACGCATCGAGACCCACATCGTCAGCCGTCGCGAGCAGGACGTGCACATTGATGGCCGGGCGTTCCACTTCGGCGCAGGCGAGGCGATGCGGGTCGAATTGAGTTGCAAGTACACGCTGGAAGGCTTCGCCCGCTTCGCGGCGCGCGCGGGCCTGCGGGTGGCCGGTGTCTGGACCGACCCGGCCCGACAGTTCAGCGTGCAATGGCTGGCCTGCGAGTAAGACGATCGCAGCGTCGCGATCCCACCATGCCTTTCGACACCCCCGTCGTGCGTTGAATTTGGCTACGCTTGGCGGGATCGAAACGAGGTGGGAGCGGGGACATGCAGTGCACACGTTTGGGCTTGGCATGGCTGGCATTGGCGATGTGCGGCACGGCATCCGCCGCGGCCAACAATCCGTACGCGCGCGATCCCGATCAACCGGTCAATCAGGCGTACACCGCGAAAATCGCCAAGTACACCACGCAGGTGGACTTCAATACGCCTTTGACCGATTACCTCCCGGCATCGCAAACGGTGCCGACGCCGGACGCCGTGCTTGGCGACGTCGCCGGCGCGCCCAACATGTTGCCGTACGCGGAAGACGTGTACCGCTACTTTCGCATGCTGGCGAAGGCCACGCCGCGCGTGCGCGTGTTTTCCATCGGCAAGACCGAGGAAGGCCGCGAGATGATTGCGGTGGCGATCGCCGACGAATCATTGATGAAGGATCTGGACGCCAACAAAGCGCGGCTCGCGCAACTGGCCGATCCGCGCAAGCTCGGCATGGACGATGCGAAAGCCGCGGCGATCATCAAGCAGACGGTGCCCGTCTACTACATCACCGGCACCATCCATTCCACCGAGACCGGCGCGCCGACCGCGCTGATGGAGCTGGGGTATCGCCTGGCCGTCGACAACGCGCCATACATCCAGTACATCCGTTCGCACATGATCACCCTGATCACGCCGGTGGTGGAAGTCGATGGGCGCGACAGGATGGTCGACCTGTACAAGTGGCACCGCGCGCATCTCGGCGAAAACTATCCGCGCCTGATCTACTGGGGTCATTACGTCGCGCACGACAACAACCGCGACGCGATGGGCGTGACGCTGGACCTCACCAGAAACGTGCTGAATACCTACGTCGACTGGCACGCGCAGGTGCTGCACGACCTGCACGAATCGGTGCCGTTCCTGTACGACAACACGGTCGGCGACGGGCCGTACAACGCGTGGATCGATCCGATCCTCACCAGCGAATGGCAGCAGATCGGCTGGAACAACGTCGAGCAGTTGACCAAACTCGGTTTGCCCGGTGTGTTCACCCATGGCAATTTCGATACCTGGAGTCCGGGGTATCTCATGTTCATCGCGGCGATGCACAACGGCATCAGTCGCCTGTACGAAACCTTCGGCAACGGTGGCGCCGATACCGAGGAGCGCATCCTCGACCCGGACGACTATGCGCGCACCTGGTACAAGCCCAACCCGCCGCTGCCCAAGGTGTTGTGGTCGCAGCGCGACAACAACAACTACGAGCAATCCGGTCTGCTGACGGCGCTGTACTACTTTTCGGAGAACGGCCAGAAATTCCTCGACAACTTCTGGCAGAAGTCGAAGCGCTCGATCGAGAAACCGCAGCTCGCCGGGCCGGCCGCCTACGTACTCACCGCCAATGAAAAAGACAAGGGCGCGCAGATGCACTTGTTGCGCGCGCTGCGCCGCCAGCATGTCGAGATCAGCCGTGCCGGCGCCCCGTTTACGGTGGAAGTCGCGGACGATACCGAAAGCACCGATGGTGACAAGTCCAAAGGCAAGAAGTCCGCGTCCACCGAGCCGCCGAAAGTCGCGACGGTCAAACGCACCTTCCCGGCGGGAAGCTGGATCATCCGCATGGACCAGCCGTATTCGCGCATCGCCGATACCCTGCTGGATCGCCAGTACTGGTCGCCCGACGATCCGCAGAAACATCCCTACGACGATACCGGCTGGTCCTTCGGCGACCTGTTCGGCGTGGACGTCGCGCGTGTGATCGATACCTCGGTGCTGAAGGTGCCGATGACCGAAGTCCAGGGCGATTTCGACAAGCCCGCCTTCACCCTTGCGTCGCTGGGCGTGAACGGCCGGTTGCCGCGCATTGCGCTGATGCACACTTGGCTTTCCACGCAAACCGAAGGCTGGTGGCGGATGGCGCTGGACAAGCTGCACGTGCCGTACACCTACATCAGCACCCAGGATGCCTCACGCGATCCGGACCTGCGCGCGAAGTACGACGTGATCCTGTTCGGGCCGGTCGGCTATGCCAACACCAAGCTGATCATCGATGGCCTGCCGATGTACGGCAATCCGATGCCGTGGCAGAAAACCGAACTCACGC
>JAICIW010000353.1 GCA_025928735.1 Rhodanobacteraceae bacterium
ATGGGATGGTGTTGAAACGCCACGTACACGCCAACCCACCCCCATCCAACCCTCCCTTTGAAGGGGAGGGTTTCAGCCTTGGATCACCAAAAGGTGAGGAGACGATCATGCGCAAGATGTTGCTTGCATTGTTGCTGCTCTTGGGCACCGCGCCGTTCGCACACGCCGCGATGCGCTCGCAAACTGTCGACTACAGCGTCGACGGCAAGGCCATGCAAGGTGTGCTGGTGTGGGATGACGCGGTGAAGACGCCGCGGCCCGGCTTGCTGATGATTCCCGACTGGACCGGCGTCAACGCCCGCAGCATCGACTTCGCCAAGACAATCGCGGGCAAGGACTATGTGATCTTCATGGGCGACATGTACGGCAAGGACGTGCGCCCGAAGGACAACAAGCAAGCGCAGGCCGCGACCAAGCCGCTGTACGCCGATCGGCCACAGTTGCGCAAACGGGTCGTGGCGGCATACGACGAGTTGAAGGCGCTGGCGGCCAAGCACGCGGCACCGATTGATGCTTCCAGGTTCGCCGCGATCGGGTTCTGTTTCGGCGGCACCTCGGTGCTCGACCTTGCGCGCACCGGCAGCGACATCGCCGCGGTGGTGAGTTTCCATGGCGGCCTCGGTAGCGACGATCCTGCACTGGCGAAGCACATCAAGGCCCGCGTGCTGGCGATGAACGGCGGTGATGATCGCGGCACCATGCCGGACGCGCCGGATTTCATGAAAGAGATGCAGCAGAGTCCCGCGCCTTGGCAATTCGTGGTGTTCGGCGGCGCGGTGCATTGCTTCGCCGAGCCGTGGTCGCATTCGCCGCCCGGTTGCGTGTACGACGCGCCGGTGGCAAAGCGTGCATTCGCATTGTTGCACGCGTGGCTCGCCGAGGCGTTGGCGGGTAAAAGTTCAAACCCCCTCCCTCCGGGAGTGGGTGGCGCGCACGCGCCGGGTGCGGGCTCGGTTCGTCGCAAGTGGCTGGTGCAGCCGAGTGCGTACCCTCACCCCTATTCCTCTCCTGGAGGGAGAGAGATTCGATTCAACAGGTGCGATTGACCGCGTAATCGGCGAGTCCCGCCAACGCGTCGCGATATTTCGATGACGGTAACGTGTCGAGCGCCGCGTGCGCGGCGTCGGCATGCATCTGCGCGCGTGCGCGCGTGCGATCGAGGGCGCCGGAGCTGCGGATCGCGGCGACGATCACGTCCAGTGCCGCCAGCCTTTGGCTGGTGATCGCATTGCGCAGGATTTCCGCCTGCATCGGAGTCGAACGCTGGATCGCGTAAATCAATGGCAGCGTGGGCTTGCCCTCGGCGAGGTCGTCGCCGATGTTCTTGCCCAACGTGTCGGCGTCGGATACGTAATCGAGCAGGTCGTCGGCGATCTGGAACGCACAGCCGAGCTGCATCCCGTAGCGGCGCAACGCAAGGCATTGGTTCTGGGGAAGGCCGGCCAGCACGCCGCCCAGTTGCGTGGCGGCCGCGAACAGCACCGCCGTCTTGCGCTCGATCACGCGCATGTAGGCGGTTTCGTCGGTTTCGGCCTTGCCGATGTTCAGCAGTTGCAGCACCTCGCCTTCGGCGATGGAATTGGTGGTGTCGGCCAGGATCCGCATCACTTCCATGCGATCCACTTCCACCATCATCTGGAACGCGCGCGAATAGAGGAAGTCGCCCACCAGTACGCTTGCCGCGTTGCCCCAGGCGGCATTGGCGGTCTTGCGCCCGCGCCGCAGGTCGGAACCGTCCACCACGTCGTCGTGCAACAAGGTCGCGGTGTGGATGAATTCGATCACCGCGGCCAGTTCGATGTGTGCGTCGCCCCGATAACCGGCCGCATGTGCGGCCAGCACGTGCAGCATCGGCCGCAGCCGCTTGCCACCGCCGCCCACGATGTGCTCGCCGATCGCGTTGATCAGCACCACGTCCGAGTGCAGACGCTGGCGGATCATGCCGTCCACCTGGCGCATGTCCGGTGTGGCGAGGTCGCGCGCCGAGGTGAAGGCGTTTGCGGGTTCGTGCGAGGGGGCGGGCGAAGGGTGGTTCATGGGCGTCCGGGCGCGTCGAACTGTCAATTATAAGCGGAGCAGCAATTTGCCGGCGGAGGCCTACACGAGCTGGCGGAGTCGGCCGGCAGACGCGTCGGTATGCTGGTAGCATCCTGCGGTTCGGCAGGTTCAATTCGAGGATTCGCACATGGCACGTGGCGTCAACAAGGTCATCCTGGTCGGCAATCTGGGCGCGGACCCGGAAACGCGCTACAGCGCTTCGGGTACCGCGTTCTGCTCGATCAGCGTCGCGACCACCGACAGCTGGAAGGACAAGCAGACCGGCGAACGTCAGGAAAAAACGGAATGGCATCGCGTGAAGTTCTTCGGTCGTCTCGCTGAGATCGCGGGCGAATACCTGAAGAAAGGCCGGCAGGTTTACATCGAGGGTTCGCTGCGCACCGACAAGTACACCGACAAGGAAGGCGTCGAGCGCTACAGCACCGATATCGTCGCGAATGAAATGCAGATGCTGGGGGGCCAGGGCGAGGGCGGCGGTGGTGGCCGGGGAGAAGGTGGCGATTACCGTCCGCGTTCGCCGCAGGGGCGTCCGGCTGGCGGGGCGCCGGGCGGCGCGCGCCAGTCCACACCGCCCCCACCGCAGGACAACGGCTTCGAGGACGACGATATCCCGTTCTGAG
>JAICIW010000154.1 GCA_025928735.1 Rhodanobacteraceae bacterium
CGGCTGCATGGGCGCGTTCGTGGCCGGCAGCCGGGCGCTCATTGAAGGCCTCACCCAATTCGCGCGCACGTTCGTCTACACCACCGCGATGCCGCCCGCGCTGGCCCGTGCTGCTTGCGAAGCGGTACGGATCGCGCGCGAAGAAGATTGGCGACGCGAAAAGCTGCGCGTGCTCATCACCCGTTTTCGCCAAGGCGCCGCGCAGCTCGGGTTGCCGTTGATGAAATCGTCCACGGCGATCCAACCAATCGTACTGGGCGATGCCGAACGCGCGCTGCAAGCATCCCGTGTGCTGGAGCAGAACGGCTTCCTGGTCACCGCGATCCGTCCGCCTACCGTACCGGCGGGCAAGGCGCGATTGCGGGTCACGCTGTCCGCGGCGCATTCGGAAGCGGATGTCGATCGGCTGCTGGATGCATTGACGCGTGAAGCGACCAATGAAAAGTCGCTGGGTTCCGGGTTCCATCGCCGATGAATCCGGCGATGGCCCCGGAATGACGACGATCGTTATCTTTCCATTCCCTTCCTGCTACGCGATGTCCGAACTTTTCATACATACCGAAGGCCGCGGCCAAGCGCATCTCGTGCTGCTGCATGGCTGGGCGATGCACGGAGGCGTGTTCGCGCCGCTGGTTGAAGCACTGCGCGATCGCTGCACGATGCATGTGATCGACCTCCCGGGGCATGGTCGTTCCAGCGAGTGCACGGTTTCCCTGCAGCCTGCCGCTTGCGCGAAGGCCATCGCCGCGCGCGTACCGCCCGCACTCTGGCTCGGCTGGTCCTTGGGCGGCCTGTATGCGCTGCAGGCTGCGCTGGACTTTCCGCAACAGGTGCAGGGGTTTGCGATGCTGTGTGCGTCGCCACGCTTTGTGCGCGGCGACGATTGGCCGTACGCGGTGTCGCCGGAAATCCTGCAGAACTTCGGCCACGATCTCGGCAGCGACTACGAAGGCACGCTGGAACGTTTTCTCGCACTGGAAGCCTTGGGCAGCGACTGTGCGCAAGCGGACTTGCGCAAGCTGCGCGCCGACACCTTCAGCGAACATCGCCCCGACGTGCGGGCATTGGTGGAAGGCCTGGACGTGCTGGAGCATGCCGATCTGCGCGCGCGCCTTCCGGAACTTGCGCGACCGAGCGCATGGATCGCCGGGCGGCGCGACCGCCTGATCCCGTGGCAGGCGATGCAATGGAGCGCGGCGCAATGCGCCGGGGCATTCACCTGCGTCACCGGCGGCGGTCATGCACCTTTCATCGGACACACCGGCGAAGTCGTCACGGCACTGCGGCCATTGCTGGAAGCCACGCACGCATGAACACGTTCGAACTCGATCCGCTGCAGGTACGACACGCCTTCGGCCGTGCCGCGCGCGGCTATGAGCGTCACGACGCCTTGCAGCGCGAAGTGCAGGCGCGCCTGCTGGAGCGGCTGGATTATTACGAAGGCTCCCCGGAGCTGGTGGTCGACGTCGGCAGCGGGACGGGCCGCGGCACTGCGGCATTGCGCAAGCGCTGGCGCAAGGCGCGCGTGATCGCGATGGACATCGCGCTGCCGATGCTGCGCGCCGCGCGTCGCCATGCGGGGTTGCTCAACCCGTTCGCGCGCGTGTGCGCCGACGCGCGCGCGCTGCCGCTGCCGGACCAGAGCGTCGACGTGCTGCACGCCAACCTGTGCGTGCAATGGTGCGGACCGCCGCAACCGTTGTTCGAAGAGTTCGCGCGCGTGCTGAAACCGGGCGGTTTCCTCGCGGCGTCCAGCCTCGGACCGGACACCTTGAAGGAACTGCGCGCCGCGTGGGCCGAAGCCGATGACATGCACCCCCACGTCAGCGCATTCCTCGACATCCACGATCTCGGGGACGCCGCTTTTGCCGCCGGACTGCGCGAGCCGGTGCTGGACGTCGACCGCATCGTCACCCGCTACGACGCGCCACGCGACCTGCTGCACGAACTGAAAGGGCTCGGCGTCACCAACGCGGACGCGCAACGCGTGAAAGGCCTGACCGGCAAGGCGCGTTTCGCGCGCATGCTGCAGGCCTACGAACAGACACGACGCGACGGCAAGATTTCCGCGACATGGGAAGTGGTCGAATTGCATGCGTGGGGCGCCGCCGCGTTCATACCACGGCGTCGCCCGGGCACCCGCGGCCGCGCGGCTTTCCCGCCCGAACTGTTGCGCAAACCATGATTCCGTGTGCGCCTTGCGTTGTCCGCCGTCAGCGCACGTTGCGCGATGCGAGATTTTTCGCCAGCCGAATCGCGTCGAACGGCGCGTGCACCTTGGCGTCGTTGTCGAAATAGCAGTAGACGTCACGCGACTTGCGACTTGGCGGTGGTGGTGCTCCGTCGACGCGCACCGCATCGCGCGGTTGCGAACCGGCATGCCAGGCGCGGACACGCGAGGCCCAGCGATCCAGCGTCGCATCGGTGTAGCCACTGGCGTACAACTCCTTGTCGCCGTGCAGCCGCAGGTACATGAAGCTGGCGGTGACCTCCTCCACGTACGGCCACTTGCCGGCGGTGTCTGCCACTACCAGCGCGATATCGTGTTTGCGCAACAGCGCGATGAATGACGCATCCAGGAAGCCCGGATGCCGTACCTCGATGGCGTGGCGCAACCGGCGATTGCGATCGATCGCGAGCCGTGCGCGACCTTTCACATGGAAGTCGCGTCGGCGCGCCAGTTTCAGGGCGGCTTCGGTATCGCGCGGAAGGAGGTCGAAGAATCGCGCGAACACGTCATGATCATATTTGACGTTGGCCGGGAACTGCCAAAGCATCGGCCCGAATTTTTCGTGCAGCTCGAACACGCCGGATGCGAAGAAATTCGCCAGCGGCACCTCGATATCGCGCAGCCGCAGCACGTGGGTGATGAAGCGCGGACCCTTGATCGCGAACACGAAGCCGTGTGGCGTCTGCTCGCGCCAGCGCGCGTAACTTTCCGGCCGTTGCAGCGAATAGAACGAGCCGTTCAATTCGATGGTGGGAAAATACCGCGACGCGTAATGCAACTCGTCACGCTGGACCAAGCCTTCCGGGTAAAACACCCCGCGCCACGGCGGGTAACGCCATCCCGAAATGCCGATGCGAATGCCAGCCATGCACTGCATTGGACGGGCGCATGGCTGATCGCGGGATGAAGCGTGTTACGAAGGGTCGGCCAAAATCTGACCCGCGCGCCTCAATCCGACGTCCTGGGAGGCGTGTAGTCGCACGTCCCGATCTGTTTGCCGGTGTACTCGGTATCCACGGTCATCAGCTGTCCGCCACCCGCATCGAACGTTGCGTGCAGGCTGCCGGTGAAATTGGCGCCGCCGGTGGTGCGGAAGGTGCCGTGCATGGTCATCGCCATCGGCGCGGTGCAGATCTGGTCGAAGGTGACGGTGTCGCCTTGCTTCTTGAAGTTGGCGATCTTGCATTGACTGTCCGGCCTCATCTTGTTCAGCGCATGCGGATCGAACGAACCCGGTGCCGAGCATACCTTGCGGGTCATCGCGCGCGAGGGCATCGCCGGCATGCCCGACATGGACTGCTTGATGGTAGTGGTGACTTCCATCAGGCTGCCGTCGCCGGCACGAGCCGTGCCGGGCAGCATCAACGCCAAGCCAATACCACCGGTCAACATCGCGACATACACCTTGGTCTTCATGCAAGCCTCCGCCCTTCAGTGGGTGTTGCATCCGGATCGCGTTGCCCGCTACGCAAGCACGGGTAGCATACGTGGTTTGCCCGCCGTCATGGATCCGCATGGCGGCCTTTCCCCTGCTTCCAACGACAACCCATGAATCGACCCGCAAGCACGCGCGCGGCGTGGATCGGACTGCTGATCCTCACCATCGTCTGGAGCCTCAACTGGTCGGTCATGAAGGTGGCGATGCGCGACAGCGGACCGTTCACCTTCAGCGCCATGCGCTACGTGATCGGCACCGCGGTGTTGTTCGCGTTGGTGGCCGTGCGGCGCGATGGATTGAAGCCCACGCCATGGCTGCCGACCATCGTGATCGGCCTTACTCAGACCGCGGCGTTCCAGGCGCTGGCGCAATGGGCGTTGGTGTCCGGCGGCGCGGGCAAGACCGCATTACTGGCGTACACGATGCCCTTCTGGGTGGTGCCGCTGGCGTGGTGGTGGCTCAATGACAAACCGGGCCCTCGGCGCTGGTTGTGCATCGCGATCGCCGCGGCGGGTTTCATCTGCGTGGTCGAGCCGTGGCGTCCTCTGGGTGAACCGCACAGCATCATGCTGGCGCTTCTGGCCGGCCTCGCGTGGGCGATTGCGACCGTGTTGTCCAAGCGGTTGTTCCAGCGCCATCCTGAGGTGACCCCGCTGCGTCTTACCGCATGGCAGATGCTGATCGGGACGATCGGGCTGGTGGCGCTGACGCTGCTCAGCCACGAACGCGCGGTGGCATGGACCGGTTCCTACATCGCGGCACTGCTCTACAACGGTCTGCTGTCGTCCGGCGTGTGCTGGGTACTGTGGGCGCTGGTGGTGCAAAAATTGCCCGCCAACGTGGCCGGCCTGACCAGTCTTGCGGTGCCCGTGGCCGGCGTGTTGTTCGCATGGGGCCTGCTGCACGAGCAGCCTTCCGCGCCTGAATGGATCGGGATCGCGCTGATCGGCGTGGCCCTGTTTGTTTTGAATTTCGTGCGGCGCATGCGAGCATAGGCGCCTTCCGCGGCCACTGTTGGCACGTATCGCGCATGGTCCGCGGTTTCCCCGTGCCCTTTGAAAGGATGCGTCATGAATCAGGCGTCGCTGCCCCGCCCCGAAGCCATACGTCTTGCCGTGATCGGCCTCGGTTATGTCGGTCTCCCCTTGGCCGTCGGTTTCGGACGCAAGCTGCCGACCCTGGGGTTCGACGTCAACGCGGCGCGGATCGAAGAATTGAAGCAGCATCGCGACCATACCTTGGAAGTGTCGCCCGAAGAATTGGGTTCGGCCACCCAGCTCGGCTTCAGTGGCGACATCGAGGATCTCAAGGGCTGCAATGTCTTCATCGTGTCGGTGCCGACGCCCGTTGGCCGCGGCAAGCGCCCCGACCTGACGCCGCTCAAGAGTGCCAGCACCACGGTTGGCCGCGCGATTGGCCGCGGCGGCGTGGCGATCTTCGAGTCCACCGTGTATCCGGGCGCGACCGAAGAGGTCTGCGTGCCAATCATCGAGGAAGAGTCGGGGCTGAAGTTCAACCAGGATTTTTACGCCGGCTACAGCCCGGAGCGGATCAACCCGGGCGACAAGGAGCACCGGCTCGACACCATCAAGAAGGTCACGTCCGGTTCGACGCCCGAGGTCGCCGATTTCGTGGATGATCTGTATCGGCGCGTTGTCAGCGCAGGCACCCACAAGGCTTCCAGCATCAAGGTGGCCGAGGCCGCGAAAGTGATCGAGAACACTCAGCGCGACCTCAACATCGCGCTGATCAACGAGCTGGCGCTGATCTTCCACCGCCTGCACATCGACACCCTGGAGGTGCTGGAGGCCGCCGGCACCAAGTGGAACTTCCTGCCATTCCGGCCGGGCTTGGTCGGCGGCCACTGCATCGGCGTCGATCCGTATTACCTGACGCACAAGGCCCAGGAAATCGGCTACCACCCCGAGGTGATCCTGGCCGGCCGCCGCATCAACGACGGCATGGGCCGGCACGTGGCCGAACGGGTGATCCGGCTGATGCTGCAAAAGCGCATCAACGTGGCCAGCGCCAAGGTGCTGGTGCTGGGGCTCACCTTCAAGGAGAACTGTCCGGACCTGCGCAACACGCGGGTCACCGACATCATCGACGAGTTCCGCGCCTGCCACGCCGACATCGATGTGTACGATCCCTGGGTCGACGCCGCCGAGGCGCACCGCGAATACGGCGTCGATGTGGTGGCGAAACCGGATCCCGGCAGCTACGACGCGATCGTGCTGGCGGTCGCGCATCACCAGTTCACGGACATGGGCGCGGTCGCGCTGCGTGCGCTGGGCAAACCCGATTGCGTCCTGTTCGA
>JAICIW010000348.1 GCA_025928735.1 Rhodanobacteraceae bacterium
CTGGTCGGCAAGGGTGTCACCTTCGACACCGGCGGCATGAACCTCAAGCCGACAGGTTCCATGGAGGAAATGAAATACGACATGTGCGGCGCGGCCGGCGTGTTGGGGGCGTTTTTGTCGGCGGTGGAATTGAAACTGCCGATCAACCTCGTGTGCGTGGTGCCGTCGGTGGAGAACATGCCGGACGGCGGCGGCTATCGTCCCGCCGACGTGCTGCACACCCACGCCGGTATCACGGTGGAAGTTTTGAACACCGACGCCGAAGGCCGATTGATCCTGTGCGATGCGTTGTCCTACACCTGCAAGCGGTTTCAGCCGCAGGCGCTGGTGGACGCCGCGACATTGACCGGCGCTTGCGTGATCGCGCTGGGCGCGCATGCATCCGGACTGTTCAGCGCCGACGACGCCTTGGCTGATGGATTGCTGGCGGCCGGCAATGATTCGCTGGATCGCGCATGGCGGCTGCCGCTGTGGGACGACTACCGCAACCAGCTCGAATCGGCCTTCGCCGACATTGCCAACGTGGGCGGCAAGAGCGCCGGCGCCGTGACCGCCGCGCTGTTCCTGTCGCGCTTCACCGAAGGCACGCGCTGGGCGCATCTCGACGTGGCGGGAACCGCGTGGGTGCCGGGGCGCAAGGGTTACGCGACGGGGCGGCCGGTGCCGTTGCTCGCGCAGTGGCTGATCGACTGCGCCAACGCCTCGAAGTAACGCGACCGTTCGCCTTCTCCTTCAAGGAGAAGGTCCCGGTCACGCCGGCACACGCAGCGCGCGTTCCAGCGTTTCGCGCAAGTCGTCGGGCAACACCGGTTTGCGCAGGAACGCATTCATGCCCGCGGCGAATGCGCGTTGTTCCTCGTCCCCGTGCGCGCCGGCGGTGAGCGCGATGATGGGCGTGGTGACGCCGCGTTGCCGCAACATGCTCGTCAGCTCGCAACCGTCCATCCCGGGCAAATCGAAATCGCACACCACCAGGTCGAAGCCGCCGTCGGCGCCGATTTCCGAGAGCGCCGCCAGCGCCTGCGGCACCAGCGTCACCGCATAGCCGAAGCTTTCGATCAAACCTGCGATGGCTTGTCCGGCGACGGGATCGTCCTCGACCAGCAGCACGCGCAACCGCGCGGAGAGCGGCGATGCTGCCGATGAATCTTCCGACGCCGATTCGGTCCTCTGTACGGGTTCCCTTGCGATCACGGGCAGCGCCACCTCCGCGAGCGGAAGCTGCACGCTGAACGTGCTGCCGCGTCCCGGCACTGACTGCACGCCGATGCGGCCGCCCATCAGGTGCACCAGCTCGCGGCTGATCGCAAGCCCGAGTCCGCTGCCGGGTTGCAGCCGTCCGTGGTCGGCCTGTTCAAAACGCTGGAAGATGCGCGCGCATTCCTCGGCGGTCATGCCGGGGCCGTTGTCGATCACATGGTAGGCGATGCCGTCGTCGTCGCGTTCGAGTTTGAGCGTGATGCCGCCGTGGGTGGTGAACTTCAACGCGTTGTGGGCGAGGTTGAACAGGATCTGCTGCACGCGTATCGCGTCACCGCGCACCGCGCGCGGTGCATCGTCCGCAATCACGACATCGATGGCGAGATTTTTCTGCGCCGCGAGACCGGCGTCCGCATTCGCGATTTCGCGCAGGATCGCGGCGGGGTCGAGAGGCGCGAGGCGGAGTTCCAGGCGGCCCGCTTCGATGCGTGCCACGTCGAGTGCATCGTTGACGTGCCGCAGCAGCAGCGTGCCGGAACGTCGGATCGCGTCCGCGTATTGATGCTGGCGATCGTTGAGCTGCGTCTTCAGCAGCAATTCGGTCATGCCGAGCACGCCAGTGAGCGGCGTGCGGATTTCGTGCGCCATGTTGGCGAGGAAGCGCGACTTCGCCGCATTGGCCTGCTCGGCGATGTGTTGGCGTTCCTCGCTGAGCGCGAGCCGATGCTGTTGCTGCAGCCGCCGCCGCAACACCCATACCAGCCACGCCAGCACGCCGATGATCGCCAACACATAGAGCGCCCATGCCCACGGCGTGTCCCACGGCGCGGCCGACACGCGCAACGAAAAGGCCGGGAGCGGCGCGCTCCAGGGCCCGTCGCCGGTGCGGCCGCTCACCAGCAGGCGATAGCTGCCCGGCTCCAGGACCGAAAATTCGCGCACGTTGCGGTCGCCGGTTTCCATCCAGCCGGGGTCGAATCCCTGCAGTCGAAAGCGGTACTGGTTGCGCGCGGGATCGACGAACGAAAGCACCTGCGCGGTGACGGTGAGTTCGCGGTCGCGCCAGTCGAGATCGATGGGCTTGCCCGGATCGAGGTTCACCAGCTTGTCGTTGCGGCGCACGTTCACCGATTCCAGCGTGACCCGCGGCGTCGCGAGCCGCCATGGCAGCTCGCGGGTGCGGATGCCGATGACACCCGCGAGGCTGCCGGCGAAAAGTTGCCCCTGCCCGGTGGCGAGCAGCGCGTCGCCGGTGAAGTCGGTGGTCGCCAATCCTTCTGCCGTGGCGAACGCGTGCACCTGCTGGTTGCGCGGATCGAACACCAGCAGGTTGCGGGTGCCGAGCGCGAATACCCGGCCTTGTTCGCCGACCTGCAGGCCCAGCACGTTGCTGTCTGGCCAGCCCTGCGCGGCGCCGATGCTGGCCAGAAGCTTTGCTCCGCCATGTTCGATGCGATAGCGCTGCAGGTTGGCCGCGCGCGCGATCCACAAGTCGTC
>JAICIW010000061.1 GCA_025928735.1 Rhodanobacteraceae bacterium
CAGGCGCGGCGATGCGTGCGCTTGGGCGATCGCATCGACGGCATCCAGTTCGCCGGGGGACACGCATTCGAAACCCAATCCTTCCTGCGCCAGCGCGCGAAGGATCGTGGGGTGCGCGTTGGCCTTGATCGCATAGTAGACGCGATCCACCGACTGCAGCGCGCGCAAGGCGCGCGCGCGTTCGCGGACGGTCGGCAGATGATAGACATAGCGTGGTGTCGCAAGCTTTTCCCCTCTCCCGGAGGGAGAGGGGTCATTTCCTGCAAGCGCAAGCAACACCTCGCGATGACCGCGCCACCACGGCGCGCGCACGTGCGCTTCGCGTTTTCCGTACAGCGATTGCCAGCTCGGTCCGAACAACATCGCGTCGTCGGTGCGCAATGCGCCGGCGCGGATCAGCAATTCATGCAGGCGCGGCAACAAGCCGTCCAGCATGCCTTCGTCCACCACGAAGGTGAGATTCAAGTTATTGGACGATTGCGAAATCAGGTGCACGCGCATTCGGCCGAACTCGGCCAGTACGCCCGAAAGCCGGTGCAGCATCGAACGCATGCCGCGCCCGACCAGCGTCACCGCGGCGCACGGTGCGATCACCTTGACCCGACAGACCTTCGCAAGATCGGCCGCCAGCGCCGCGACCACGTCGGAATCCAGCAGGTTCTCGGTGGGATCCAGCGACACCGTGACGTTGGTTTCGGCCGAACCGATCAGGTCCACCGACAATCCGTGCTTCTTGAACAGCGCGAACACGTCGGCGAGAAAGCCGACCTGTTGCCACATGCCGGAGGTTTCCATCGACACCAGCGTGATGCCGCGCCGTGAACTGATGGCCTTGATGCTGGGTGCGATCTCGGCGGCCTGCGGCGCCACCACCGTGCCGTAGAGATCGGGATGCTGGGTGTCCTTGACCCACAACGGCACCCGCGCACGCCGGCACGGCGACAGGCAGCGCGCATGCAGCACCTTGGCGCCGGTGGTCGCGATTTCCTGCGCTTCGTCGTAATCGAGGTGTTGCAACAGGCGCGCGCCCGGCACCTGCCGCGGATCGGCCGTGAACATGCCGGCGACGTCGGTCCAGATCTCCACGCGCGCCGCGCGCAACAATGCGCCCATGTACGCGGCCGAAGTGTCCGAACCCCCGCGCCCCAGCAACACGGTTTCGCCTCCGGCATTGCGCGCGATGAATCCCTGCGAGATGAAGACCTCGCCGCGCGCGGCAAGCTGCGCCGCGAATGCGGGGTCGGGATCGGCCTGCACCTGCGCCGACAACGCGCGCGCGCGTTCGTTGAGGAACGGCAATTCGCGTGCGAGCAACGCCTCGCGCGCATCCAGCCATTGGGTGGGCAACCCGTTCGCGGTCATGAACGCCGCACCGATGGAACTGGACAGCAATTCGCCGTGCGCCTGCACCGCTGCGTGCCACAAGTGGCCCCTCTCCCCTCGGGAGAAGCGGCGCGAAGCGCCGGTCGCAACACGCCGGGGCAAGGCTTCGGAATCGGCAAGCGACCATCCATGGTGCTGATCGCCGGTGCGGCCATCCTTGGCCACCCGTTCACCCGGCGCTGCCGCGCCGCCCTCTCCCGGAGGGAAAGGAAAAAACAAAGCCTGCAAGGACGCCAGCCAGTGTTCCACCCGCGCGACGTCGGCAAGCCGCATTTGCGTCGCCAGTTCGCGATGCCGTGCGACCACGCCAGCCAACGCAGCCTCGCGCTCCGCGGGCGCACATGTGCACAACGCCTTCAACGCATCGGTGATCCCCGACAACGCGGACACCACCACCAGCACGCGCATGCCTTCCGCGCGACGCGTGGCGGCGAGTTTGTGGATGGTGCGCCAGCGATCGGCGGTCGCGACGCTGGTCCCGCCGAACTTCAGCACGACCCATGGCGCGTCGGAAGCAAGCGGCGTGGCGGTGGTCGCGGTCATGGATCGGCGGAATCGAAGCGCGCGGCGGCGCGGATACGGCCAGCAAGTGTTGCGGGCGGACGGGCAAAACGCAATCACACGGGGAGCTGATAACCACTCGTCATCAGGTATTGCGCCTCGCACCCGGGCGCTCGACCGGACGTCGGCAACATGCCGGCTGAACGCGCAACGCGCGTCGTGCGCCCCGGCGCGTGAGCGAAGCGGAGCTACCCAATACAATCGCCGGATGATGCCCCAAGTCCCGCAAACTCCGCCCGCCGAGATCGTGCCGCAGCCGGTCCGTGCAGGCATCGATGTCACGATCAACGGCAAGCACTTTCGCCACACCGGCGATCCCGGCCTGCCGCTGCTCTGGTATCTGCGCGACGTGCTGCGCCTGACCGGCTGCAAGTACGGCTGCGATGACGCCAGTTGCGGTGCGTGCAGCGTGCTGGTCGATGGAAAGTTGAAACGCGCCTGCACGTTGTCGATGCAGGATCTCGCCGGCAACGACATCATCACGATCGAAGGCCTGGCCGGCTCCGATGGCTCGCTGCATCCAGTGCAGCAAGCGTGGATCGACGAAGACGCGATCCTCTGCGGCTACTGCCAGTCCGGACAAATCATGGCAGCGGTGGCGCTGCTTGCGCGCAAGCCGAAACCGAGCGACGCCGATATCGACACCATCGGCAACCTGTGCCGGTGCGGCAGTTATCCGCGCATCCGCCGTGCGATCCATCGTGCTGCAGACACCCTGAAGGGCAAGGCGAAGTGAAGCGCCCCCACGACGCCAGTCGCCGACGCTTCCTGAAAGTGTTCGGCACCGCCACCGGCGCGCTCGTGGTCGGCCTGCCCGCCTTGGCACGGACGCCGGACGAACTGCTGGGGCAGAACCTGTTCCGCCTCAATCTTTACGTGCGGATCGAGCCCGACGGCACCACCGCAATCGGCGCGCGCGATCCGGAAGTCGGTCAGGGCATCCGCACCGCCGAAGCGCGCATTCTCGCCGAGGAACTGGACGCCGACTGGCCCCGTGTGATCGTGGAACCGCTGGACCTGGGCGTCACCAATGCCGGCGGCGAACCGCACTGGACCTACGGACACCAGATGGCGTCGGGCAGCACCAGCGTGCCGGCCGCCTGGAACGACCTGCGCAACGTCGGCGCGGCGGCGCGCGAACTGCTGCTGCGCGCAGCGGCCGCGCGGTGGAAAACCGGCATCGCCAATCTGCGCACCTCGCACGGCGTGGTGATCGCGGCGGACGGCCGAAAGCTCGGCTACGGCGAGCTGGCCGAAGCCGCCTCGAAACTCAAGCCCGCGAACGTGCCGCTGCAACCGAAGACACCGGCGCAATATGTGCTGATCGGACAGGATGCGGGCGACGTCGATGCGCGTGACATCGTTACCGGGCATCAGCATTACGCCGTCGACGACTGGTTCGGCGATGCGCTGGCCGCAGTGGTCGCGCATTGCCCCTGGCCGGGCGGCAGGCTCGCGCATCTCGACGACACCGCAGCGCTGAAAGTGAAGGGCGTCGAGAAGGTCATGACGATTCCCGTGCCCGATCCCGAGCGCGCGCTCGGCACCCAGCAACTGACGGCAAGCGTCGCGGTGCTGGCCTCCGACACCTGGACCGCGCTGCAGGCACTCGCGAGACTGGATGTGCGCTGGCAACCGGGCGCACAGACGGCGCAGGGGGATGAAGCACTCGTCGACGCCGCTGCCACCGCGTTTGCGTCCGATCCCACCAAGGCGGTGCGCACCGACGGCGATTTCACGGAAGCCGCCAAGCGCGCGCCGCACAAGTTCGCGGCCGATTACCGCTTCGCCACCGCGGGGCACGCCGATCTCGAACCGCCCAACGCGCTGGTGCGGGTCGACAACCAGCAGGCCCTCATCATCGCACCCGTGCAGAATCCGCGCGCGACGTTCGACACGGTGCGAGGGCTCACCGGGCTGGCCCCCGACAAGATCACCATCCAGTTGCCGCGCGCCGGCGGCGGTTTCGGACGCTTCCTCGAAACCGATTACGTGACCGAGGCGGTGATGCTGGCGAAGGCCGCGGGCAAACCGATCAAGCTGATGTGGACGCGTACCGAGGCGTTTGCGCACGACACGTATCGGCCGTTTTCCGTGCACAAGCTGGAGGCCTGCGCCGATCGCAAGCGCACATTGACCGGCTGGACGCATCGCATCGCCAGCACCTCGCGGCTCGCCGGCCGCGAGCCGCGCGCGCGCTGGTGGTTGTCGGAAATGCATCCTGACGATCTGCCCGCCGGCTTGGTCGGCAACCTCCAATACGCATGGTTTGCGCTGGACTCCGCGCTGCCGCGCGGCAGCTATCGCGCCAGTTCGCACGCGGTCAACGCGTTCGCCACCGAGTGTTTCCTCGACGAGGTCGCGCACCAGCTCAAACTCGACGCGCTGAAATTCCGCCTCGCGCTGCTGGGCGAACCGCGCAAGCTGCCCTACCGGGGACACGGCGGTCCCGTGCTCGATACCGGGCGGCTTTCATGGGTGCTGCAGCTTGCCGCCGACGCAATCGGCTGGAGCAAATCGCACCCGCAAGGCCACGGCTTCGGGCTGGCCTGCCACTTCACCTTCGGCGGCTACGTCGCCCACGCGGTGGAAGTGTCGATGGAAAAAACGCGCTTGGTGATCCACAACGTGGTGTGCGCCGCGGACTTGGGTCGCGTCGTGAATCCGCTCGGTGCGCGCGCGGCCCTGGTCGGCGCCACGCTCGACGGATTCTCCACCGCGTTGCGCGAGCGCATCACGTTGAAGGACGGCCAAGTCGTGCAGCAAGGCTTCAAGGATTACCCGCTCGCGACGATGGCGCAGATGCCGCACGACGTGCAGGTGATCCTGGTGCCGTCGCAGGAGCATCCCGCCGGCGCGTTCGACATGGGCTTTCCGTCCGCCGCACCCGCACTCGCGAACGCGATCTTCGCCGGTACCACGGTGCGCGTGCGCCAGTTGCCGATGTGGTCGGAGTTGATGCGGTTGCTGTGATCGCGACCGTCAGGCCACGAAACCACGCAGCACCCTTAAGATGCCGGTCGCATCCACATCGCCGATCGCGAGTAGTTTGCCATTCGGCGCATGCACGCGATAACGCCCCGGCGCGACGGTGACGCGCAAGGCGCGGCCGTGCGCGACGTCCTCGGCCCCGTGTTCGTCGAGCGGCAACGCGGCCCAATCGACAAGCCCGGCTTCGATGGGCAGAAGGCATTCGGGCAGGCGCGATGCATCGCGTTCGCGCATTTGCGCAAGCTCGTCCAGCGTGAACATGCGCGGTTCGCGGAAGGGCTCGACCCAGAGGCGGCGCAAGCCCGTCACGTGCGCGCCACAACCCAGTGCTTCGCCGAGGTCGCGCGCAAGGCTGCGCACGTAGGTGCCGGAGCCGCATTCGACGAACAGGCGCAGTGTGTCGCGCTCGCGACCCAGCAGTTCGAAACGGAACACCTCGACCTCGCGCGGCGGCGCTTGCACCGCTTCGCCGCGGCGGGCCCGCTTGTACAGCGGTACCCCACCCTGCTTCAGCGCCGAGTACACGGGAGGAATCTGGGTGATGCGCCCCGTCAGTTTCGCGAGTTCACCGCACACTGCATCGCCATCCAGCGCGGGCACGATGCGCTCGGCCAACACCGAACCTTCGCTGTCGCACGTGTCGGTGGTGATGCCGAGCCGGCACTCCGCTGCATAAGCCTTGCGCGCGCCGAGCAGATGACCCGCGATCTTGGTGGCTTCGCCGAAGCAGATCGGCAGCAATCCCGTCGCCAGCGGATCGAGGCTGCCGGTGTGGCCGGCCTTCTTCGCGCCGAACAGACGCTTGGCCTGCTGCAGTGCACGGTTGCTGGAGATGCCTTGCGGCTTGTCGAGGAGGAGGATGCCATCGACAGGCCGGAGTCCAGGGCCCGGAATCCGGGACCCGAAGGTCGGCATTGGCGATTCCGATGACGGCATGCGTAGCGTTGCGCAATCGTGCGGCAGGGTGGATGGTTGACGTCAACCAGCGCACGCCGCAGGAATGCTCCCGGGATCCGGCGAACGCTGTGCAAGTGCAAAATGGATCCCGGGCTGCACCGGGACGACGGCCAGGCTATTGTTCTTCCGGGTCCCGGGTTCCGGGTTCCGAGTCCCGGTCTTCACGCAGCAACTGCTCGATCCGCTCGCCCTTGTCCACCGACTCGTCGTACTTGAAGCGCAGCTCCGGCACGCGACGCAGGCGCATCGTGCGGGCGAGCTGGTGGCGGAATTCCTTCGCGAGCGCCTTCAGCGCCTTCACGACTTCGGCCGAGCGTTCCGGTTGCAACGCGGTCACCCAGACCGTCGCGACATCGAGTTCGCGGCTGGTTTCCACGTCCACCACGCTGGCCTGCGGCAACGCGTAATCGCGCACCGCGGCGTGCACCAGCACACCGACTTCACGACGAAGCTCGGCGTTGACGCGATCGGTGCGGTGGAAGGAACGTTGGGGCATTCTGGAGTAAAGAGTAAAGGACCAACGGTGAAGAGGAAGGGCAGAGCAACACGAGGCGGGGTCTTGCCGTGCCTCTTTACTCCTTACCATTCACCCTTCACGGCTTTTACAGCGTCCTCGCCACCTCGATGCGTTCGAAGCACTCGATGCGGTCGCCCGGCTTGACGTCGTTGTACTGCTTGACGCCGATGCCGCACTCGCTGCCGCTCTTCACTTCTTCCACGTTTTCCTTGTAGTGGCGCAGTGATTCCAGTTCGCCTTCGAAGACCACCACTTCGTCGCGCAGCACGCGGATCGGCTTGCTGCGCTTGACCGAACCCTCCACCACCTGACAGCCCGCGATCGCACCGAACTTGGACGAACGAAACACGTCCTTGACCTCGGCGACGCCAATGATTTCCTCGCGCACTTCCATGCCCATCAAGCCGGAAGCCGCCTGCTTCACCTGATCGATCACGTCGTAGATGATCGAGAAGTAGCGAAGATCCACGCCGCCCGATTCGATCACTTTGCGCGCCGAGGCGTCGGCGCGCACGTTGAAGCCGATCAGCAGCGCCTTCGACGCCGAAGCCAATGTGGCATCGGACTCGGTGATGCCACCAACGCCCGACGCGATCACGTTGACTTTCACCAGATCGTTGCTGATGGCGCTCAGCGATTCGCGCAGCGCCTCGGCCGAGCCCTGCACGTCGGCCTTGATGAGGATGTTGAGGGTCTGCTGGCCCTCGCCCTTGCCCATCATTGCCATCACGTCTTCGAGCGTGTTGGTGCGCGTGACGAGGCGCTTGTCGCGGCGCCGCGTTTCGCGTTCGGACACCACGTTGCGCGCCAGTTTTTCGTCGGCGACCACCACGAACTCGTCGCCCGCTTCCGGCACGCCGGACAGGCCCAGCATCTGCACCGGGATCGACGGGCCCGCGCTTTCGACCTGCTTGCCGGCTTCATCGAACAGTGCGCGCACGCGACCGTACTCGACACCGCATACCACGTAATCGCCACGCTTCAGCAAGCCCTGCTGCACCAGCACCGTCGCGACCGGGCCGCGGCCCTTGTCGAGACTGGATTCGATAACCACGCCAGAAGCACGGCCATCCGGCACCGCCTTCAATTCCATCACTTCGGCCTGCAGGCCGATCGCTTCCAGCAGCGCATCCACGCCGTCGCCTGTCTTCGCGGACACCGGCACGAACTGCGTGTCGCCACCCCAGTCTTCCGGAATGACTTCGTGCTGGGCCAACCCCTGACGCACGTTGTCCGGGTTGGCTTCGGGCTTGTCCATCTTGTTGACCGCGACAATCAGCGGCACCTTGGCCGCACGCGCATGCTGGATGGCTTCCACGGTCTGCGGCATCACGCCGTCGTCGGCCGCGACCACCAGCACCACGATGTCGGTGGATTGGGCGCCGCGCGCGCGCATCGAAGTGAATGCCGCATGGCCGGGCGTGTCGAGGAAGGTGACGACGCCCTTCGGTGTCTCGACGTGATATGCGCCGATGTGCTGGGTGATGCCGCCGGCTTCGCCCGACGCGACTTTCGTGCGGCGGATGTAGTCGAGCAAGGACGTCTTGCCGTGATCGACGTGGCCCATGATGGTGACCACGGGCGGGCGCGGCGCCTTGTCGCCTTCGGCCGCTTCGGTGACCACGTGCGCGGCCAGCGCGGTTTCCGCCGTTCTCTCTTCCGCATCGACGGGCTTGTGGCCGAGTTCTTCCACCACCAGTGCGGCGGTGTCGTGATCGATGGTCTGGTTGATGGTCACCATGGTGCCCATCTTGAACAGCGCCTTGACCACTTCCGAACCCTTCACCGCCATCTTCTGCGCAAGCTCCGACACGACGATGGTTTCGCCGATCGGAATCTCGCGCATCTGCGGCGCGACCGGCTTGGAGAAGCCGTGCTGGCCCGTGATTTGGGACAGATCGACCCTGGGCCGCGCGCGCTTGCGGGTGGAACGACGCGCACGTTCGGCATCGGTGAGGTGCAGTTCGCCGCCGGCATGGCGCGCCGGACCTTCGTCATCGTCGTCGCGCATGCGGTGCGAGCCGCGCGAACGCTTGGCCTTGTGGGCCGTGGCGTCCTTGCCGTCGCGCGCCGGCGGCTTCGGCGCCTCGTGGCGGCGCGCGGGCGCCGCGGTGGTTTCGGACGCGCCCGCCGCGTCACCGGCGGTGTGCGCGGCAGCCGCTTCGGCTTCGGCGCGCGCATGCTCTTCCGCGACGCGCTTGCGTTCGGCTTCGGCGGCCTCGAGTTTCTGCTGCTCTTCCTTGCGACGGCGATCCTGCTCGGCCAGCTCGGCCAGCTCGCGCTCGTGCTGTTCCTGCGATTCCTTCAGCTTGCGCAACGCCTCTTCGCGCTCGCTGTCCACGACCTCGTCGGTCGGCACCGCGCCGCGCTTGACGTAGGTGCGCCGGGCGCGCACTTCCACGTTGACCGTCTTGGCGCTGGCGCCACGCCCGCCTGCCACCGTGATCTCGCTGACCTTGCGGCGCTTCAGCGTGATCTGGCGCGGCGTGGCGGCAGCCGCGGCCGCTTGCTTGCCGTGGTTGCTGCGCAGGAAATCAAGCAGCTTGGTCTTTTCGCGATTGCTGATGACCTGGTCCGGGCCTTCGAATTGCATGCCGGCTTCGGCAAGCTGCGTCAGCAGCTTGTCCTCGGGCGTGC
>JAICIW010000257.1 GCA_025928735.1 Rhodanobacteraceae bacterium
CCAAGGGCATTGCCCTGGGTGCCGACGATCACCTGCCCAAACCTTTTGACCGGCAAATTCTCAACGCACGGGTGACGGCGAGTCTGGCCAAAAAACGCCTGCACGATCGCGAGCAGATGTATGCGCGCAGCCTGGAGCGCGAGATGGAAATCGCACGCGAGATCCAGGCGGGCTTCCTGCCCCGCCGGTTGCCGATTCGCGACGGTTGGGATCTCGCAGCCTGGTTCGAGCCCGCGCGCCGCGTCGCTGGTGACTTCTACGATGCCTACGAACTCGCCGGGGGCCGCCTCGCTGTGGTGCTGGCCGATGTCTGCGACAAGGGCGTGGGGGCAGCCTTGTTCATGGCGCTGTTCCGTTCGCTGGTGCGCGCGCTGGGCGAGCGCCTGTTGACGCCGGACGGCGATACCGGAAGCGAGGCGTGCAGGTTGATCGGCGATGTCAACAATTACATCGCGCGCACCCACGAGCGTGCCAACATGTTCGCGACGATGTTTTTCGGCAGCCTTGACCTTGCCAGCGGAGAACTGGTCTACGTCAACGCCGGGCACGAGCCGCCCCTCATCACCGGCACCCAAGGCGTACGCGCACGCCTCGCGCCCACGGGCCCGGCAGTCGGCATGCTGGCGAACATGGATTTCCGGGCGGCCAAGGCGGTGCTCGGCAACGGCGAAGCGCTGGTTGCCTTCACCGATGGCGTCACCGATTCCCACAACGCCGATGGCGCGCTGTTCGGCGATGCACGCCTGCGCGAGTTGGTGACGGCGCCGGCGGATTCGGCACAAGCGATGGTGCAACGCATCCAGGCCGCGCTGCGTGCGCACGCGGGCGATGTGCCCGCTTTCGACGATGTCACCTTGATGGTGGTGCGGCGCACGCCCTGACCTCGCGCAGAGGTGCGAGACGCCACGCCCGGGCGTCGGCTTGATGGTCGGTGGGGGTTTATCAACAGCTGTTCAAGGTGGTGCTCGGCGGAGGGCCGCTTTGGGGCGAATCGACAGCACGAGTCGATTTCCGCTCTTGGCCGATCGCCGTCGCCGCCACCTCTGGAGCTGACGACTTGTACGTGTGAAGGCGCAATTGCACGCCCGCGGCTGCCCATTGAAACGACTTAGGTGCGGCTGCGAGCGATCCGCCTACTCTGCATCAACGCGGCAGCGTGCAGTATCAGGAACAGCGGCACGAGGAATGCCGGGACGATCAGCAACGGCAACGTGGCCATCGGTGCGGTACCGATCGTTCCCGGCGCCGCCGTCGCCATCGAGGCGCCAAGACCGAGGGCGACGACGAGATCGAGAATGCCGAGCCCGTTCCAGCGCACGAATGTGCTGCTCGCTGCAAAGTCCGAGTGACGCGTAAGGCCGAGGATCATCCACGGCGCAGCGAAGCCGATGGCCATGTCGCCCAGTCCCGCCGGCAGTGCGAAAGCACCCGGCAGCACCTTGTACGCATAGAGGAACAAGAAGCCCAGCCCCGCGAAGCGCCATGCCTGCATGCCGGCGACGAGGCGCAGATCGAGCGAGAGAACGAAATCGCGGAACGCGGACGACAGCCGCAACCATGCGAAGAACAGCAGCAGCGGCGCCGTGAAGCCTATCGCCATGCCGATGGGTGGCGCGCCCGGCCGGCCGAGGAAAGCGCCTTGGGCGCCGAGCGTCGCGACCACCACGAACCAGATGGCGAGGACGAAGATGATGGCGAGACGGATACCGCTTGATGCGGAGGAATCGATGCGGGGCGGGATGGCGGTCGTTGACATGGCGATGCTCCAGTGACTTGCATTTTGCAAGTGATAGCGGACCGTAGCATACTGACTTGCAACTCGCAAGTTACACGAACCCGACATGAGCACCACCCGATCCTTCGCGCGCTCGCCCTGCGCGGTCGCCAATTCGCTCGACATCGTCGGCGACAAGTGGTCGCTGCTGGTGGTGCGCGACCTGCTGCAGGGCAAGCACACATACAAGGAACTTGCGGACTCACTGGAGCACATTCCCACCAACATCCTCGCGGATCGCCTGCGGCGCCTCGAAGGCGCCGGCATCGTCAGCAGCACCCCGTACCAGCAGCGCCCGGTGCGTTACGCCTACACACTGACGGCCAAGGGCAAGGAACTGGGCGACGTGCTGCTCGCATTCGTGCGTTGGGGCAAGCGGCACATCCCGGGCACGGTGGCATTGGGTACAGGTCGGGCGAAGGCCGCGCCTGCGGCACCCAGACCGGCGCCGCGCCGCGCGAGTTTGAAGCAGAAGTCGGGCAGCCACCCGCCCAAGGACGATCGTTAGAATGACCGACTCGGTCGTTCGGCCGGACCCGCGGCTTCGCGCATGCACCTCGCCTCCAACCTCATCCTCAACACCGACAGCTACAAGGCCAGTCACTGGTTGCAGTATCCGCCGGGTGTGGACGCGACGTTCTTCTATCTGGAAAGCCGGGGCGGCGATTACGAACGCACGTTGTTCTTCGGGCTGCAGTCGATCCTGAAGGAATATCTGTCGCAGCCGGTGACCGCGGCGATGATCGACGAGGCCAAGGTGTTCTTCGCCGCACATGGCGAACCATTCAACGAGATGGGTTGGCGACACGTCGTCGACAAGCACCATGGAAAGTTGCCGCTGCGCATCCGCGCGGTAGCGGAAGGCACGGTGGTGCCGACGCACCAGGCGCTGATGACAATCGAGAGCACCTGCCCGGATTGCTTCTGGGTGCCGTCGTACGTCGAAACGCTGCTGATGCGGGTGTGGTATCCGGTCACGGTCGCAACGATCAGCTGGCATGCGAAACAAATCATCCGCGAGTATCTGGACAGGACCAGCGACGACGCGGCCGCGCAGGTGCCGTTCAAGCTGCACGATTTCGGTTCGCGCGGCGTGTCCAGCGCGGAGTCGGCGACACTGGGCGGCATGGCGCACCTCGTCAACTTCAAGGGCACCGACACGGTGCTGGGCGTGCTGGCCGCGCGCGAATACTACGGCGAGGCAATGGCGGGCTATTCGATTCCCGCCGCCGAGCACAGCACCATCACCGCGTGGGGCAAAGACCGCGAGCTCGACGCGTACCGCAACATGCTGCGCCAATTCGCCAAGCCGGGTGCGGTGGTCGCTTGCGTGTCGGACAGCTACGACTTGTTCCACGCGATCGAGGCGATGTGGGGCGGCGCTTTGCGCGAGGAAGTGATCAAGAGCGGCGCCACCGTGGTGATCCGCCCCGACTCCGGCGATCCCGCCGAGGTGGTGCACCGAACCCTGAGCATGTTGAACGCGGCGTTCGGCAGCACGAGGAACGCGAAGGGCTATCGCGTGTTGAACCATGTGCGCGTGATCCAGGGCGACGGCGTGAACCCCGATTCGATCCGGCTGATCCTGGAGCGCATCACCCATGCGCGCTATTCGGCCGACAACATCGCGTTCGGCATGGGCGGCGCGCTGCTGCAAAAACTCGATCGCGACACCCAGAAATTTGCGCTGAAATGTTCCGCCGCACGCATCGACGGGCGATGGATCGACGTGTTCAAGGACCCGGTGACCGACCACGCCAAGGCTTCCAAACGCGGGCGGCTGACCTTGGCGCGCCATCGCGAGCACGGCACCTTCAAGACCCTCGCGCTGCCGGATGGCGCAATCGACGGCGATCCAGCAACGCTCGGGCAAGGCTGGGAAGATGCGATGGACACGGTCTGGGAAAATGGAAACTTGCTGCGTGACTGGTCGTTCGCGGAAGTCCGCGATTTCAGCGAACTTGGTTGAGCGGGCGAACCATCCAAAGGAGTGAAAGAGCATGGAAATTGTTCACGATGCCGCCGCGCACCGATTCAGCGTGGCCGTGGAAGGCCATCACGGCGAACTCGACTACACGTTGCGCGATGGCGTGATGGTCATCACCCACACCGAAGTCCCGCCGGCGATCGGCGGACGCGGCGTTGCGGCGGCATTGACGCGCACCGCGCTCGCCACCGCGCGACGCGAAGGCTGGAAAGTGCTGCCGGCGTGCTCGTACGCGGCGGCGTTCATCCGCCGGCATCCGGAATTTTCCGAC
>JAICIW010000085.1 GCA_025928735.1 Rhodanobacteraceae bacterium
GTGCGGTTGGGCTCCGTGTTCCGTTATCATGCGCATTCGGTCGGGGCGTAGCGCAGCCTGGTAGCGCATCTGCCTGGGGGGCAGGGGGTCGTGGGTTCGAATCCCGCCGCCCCGACCAATGTTTTGCGTTCATCCATGAACGCCGCTTCGGTCCACAGCGCGACAAGCTTTGATTGTGGCGCGCTCCGTGGGATCAGAACGCACATCCATGTGCTGACTTTCCACAACAGCCGCTTCGTTCGGTAATTTCCTGCACGTCTCTCGCGCTGCCGGGAGCCTGACTTTCTCCTGCTCGTCATCCCGGCGGCGGGATCCAGCGTCTTTGCTTTCGGCTTTTGGCGTTCGACATCCAGGGATGTTGGCGCCAGTCAACATCCCGCGCGGATCAATACAACAACCGCGTACGCACGGTTCCCGGGATCGCCGCGAGCTGCTCGCGCAACCCCTCCGACTGTTCTTCGGACGCTGACACATCGATCACCACGTAGCCGATTTCGCCGTCGGTCTGCAGGTGCTGGCCGTTGATGTTGATGCCCCCTTGCGAGAATACTTCGTTGATGCGCGACAGCACGCCCGGCACGTTGTGGTGGATGTGCAGCAACCGCCGGCTGCCGGCGTGTTCCGGCAGGCTGACTTCGGGGAAGTTCACCGCGGACAGCGTCGAGCCGTTGTCGCTGTAGCGCACCAGTTTGGATGCGACCTCCGTGCCGATATTGAGCTGCGCTTCCTGGGTGCTGCCGCCGACGTGCGGGGTCAGCAGTACGTTGTCGAACTCGCGCAAGGGCGATGCGAATTCCTCGTCCTTGCTTTTCGGCTCCTTCGGAAACACGTCCACCGCCGCGCCGGCGAGGCGCCCGTCGCGCAGCGCCGCAGCCAGCGCCTCGATGTCCACCACGTTGCCGCGCGAGGCGTTGATCAGCATGGCGCCACGGCGCATGCGCGCGATTTCTTCCACTCCGATCATGCCGGCGGTGGCGGGCGTCTGCGGCACGTGCAGCGTCACGATTTCCGACCGCGCCAGCAGGTCATCCAGGCTTTGCGCGGGGGCGGCATTGCCCAGCGCCAACTTGGCCTCGATGTCGTGAAACAGCACGTGCATGCCGAGCGATTCGGCCAACACGCCCACCTGCGTGCCGATATGGCCGTAGCCGACGATGCCGAGCGTCTTGCCGCGGACCTCGAAGCTGCCCTCGGCGGATTTGGCCCAACCGCCGCGGTGACATTCGGCGTTGCGTTCCGGCACGCGCCGCATCAACAGGATCGCTTCGGCGATCACCAGTTCGGCAACGCTGCGGGTGTTGGAATAGGGCGCGTTGAACACCGGCGCGCCGCGCTCGCGCGCCTGATGCAAGTCCACCTGGTTGGTGCCGATGCAGAAGCAACCAACGGCAAGCAGGCGGCGCGCGTGGGAAACCGCTTCAGCATCCAGTTGGGTTCGCGAACGCAGGCCGATGATGTGCGCGTCCGAGATCGCGTCGAACAGGTCCGCGCGCGACAATGCCTTGTCGTGATGCTCGATCAGCGAATAGCCGGCCGCACGAAAAACCTCGATGGCGCTTTGATGGATTCCTTCCAGCAGCAGAATCTTGATGTCCTTCTTGGGGAACGAGGTCTTCATCGTGGCGCGCGCCGTCGTGTTCGGGTGGTGGGGATGTTAGGCTAGCGGGATTGCGATTGCAGATGAAATGCCGCGAATGGATATGCTTGATCAGCGCCGGAGTCTTTATCCGGAACTCGAACCTTTCGACAGCGGGATGTTGCAGGTTTCGCCGCTCCACACGCTCTACTACGAGCAGAGCGGCAATCCGCACGGCAAGCCGGTGGTGTTCCTGCACGGCGGCCCTGGGGCGGGCTGCAACGGCAAGTGCCGGCGGTTTTTCGATCCCAAGGTTTATCGCATCGTGTTATTCGACCAGCGCGGTTGCGGACGTTCGACGCCGCACGCCGAATTGCGCGAAAACACCACTTGGGATCTGGTCGCAGACATCGAGCGCTTGCGCGAGCATCTACGCATCGAGCGCTGGCAGGTATTCGGCGGGTCCTGGGGTTCGACACTCGCGCTGACCTACGCCGAAACGCATCCCGAGCGCGTCACGGAACTGGTGCTGCGCGGCATCTTCATGTTGCGGCGCGCGGAACTGGCATGGTTCTACCAGAAAGGCTGCGACATGCTGTATCCGGACGCGTGGGAGAAATACCTTGCCGCGATTCCGGCCTCCGAACACGGTGATCTGATTGCGGCTTACCACCGCCGGCTCACGTCCGATGAACCTGCGGTGAGGATCGCGGCAGCACGCGCGTGGTCGGTGTGGGAGGCCTCGACCAGTTTCCTGCTGCAGAACGAAGGCTACATCACCGCCAGCGCGGGCGACGAGTTCGCGCTGGCGTTCGCGGGCATCGAGAACCACTACTTCGTGAATCGCGGTTTCTTCGAACAGGACGATCAACTGCTGCGCAACGCGCACCGCCTGCACGGCATTCCGGCCGTGATCGTGCAGGGCCGCTACGACGTGGTGTGCCCGGCGCGCAGCGCGTGGGATTTGCATCGCGCCTGGCCGCAGGCGGACCTGCGCATCGTGCCCGACGCCGGCCACTCGGCGTTCGAACCCGGCAACGTGCGCGAACTTGTCGGCGCGACCGATCGCTTTCGCGAACATGCGCAATGATCGATCGGCGCTGTGTGACCGGCTTTGTCAGACCGCCGGCCACAACCACAGGAAGGTGAGGCCGGTGATGATCGCGTACACGAGGCCGTCGGCCATGTACTTGAAAGCATTCTTCCATGGCCACGCGAACCAGATGGCGTTCTGGACGAGTCCGAGCGCGTAGCCCAGCAGGGCGGCCAACGCGGTGGTGTGGAAGACCCGATGCGGATCGGCGCCGGCCGGCAGCACCAGCGCGATCAATGCGCACAGCACCGAAACCAGGACGCAGAACAGCAGCCATTGCGCCAGGTACACGCCCATGTTCACCGGCCCGGCGCGCCGCAGGTTCACCATGCCGACCGGTCCCTGGACGAATTTCTCCTGCATCGCGGGATCTTTCATCGCCTCCTGGTCGCACCATGGGATCGCGTACTGTCCTGGCGCCGGATTGCCGGCACGAATCGCGGCCCGCACCTCCTCCTCGTTCGGGAACTTGCGGTAATCGGGTGCGTGCCAGAACTTCAGCAGCATGTTGATCAGCGCGCTCGCGATGAACACGAACACGGCGGACAGGATGATGGGCAACCACAGCGAAGCGAGTGTCATGACGGCTCTCCTCCCAGGTTTGTGCTGCGGAACAATGCGGACTCAATCTTCGTCGGGCTTGGGTCTGTACGCCTCGGTGAGTTGCTTTTGTATTTGCGACGGCACCGCATCGTAGTGCGACAGTTCCATCGCGAAACGGCCTTCGCCGCCGGTCAGTGAACGAAGCTCGGTCTGGTAATCCACCACTTCGGCCAGCGGCGCCTGCGCCTTGATCACAAGTACGCCGCCGCGCAGAGCGTCGGTACCGTTGATGCGCGCGCGCTTGGAGGCGAGCGCGCCAGTGACGTCGCCCATGTATTGCTCGGGCACGTTTACGTCCAGATTGACGATCGGTTCCAGCACGATGGGTCTGGCTTTTTCAATCGCGTCGAGGAAGGCCTTTCTGCCCGCCGACACGAACGCGACCTCCTTGGAATCGACCGGATGATACTTGCCGTCGTACACGACCACGCGCACGTCCTGCATCGGGTAGCCCGCGATCGCGCCGTGATCGAGCACCTTGCGCACGCCCTTCTCGATCGCGGGGATGAACTGGTTCGGGATCACGCCACCCTTGCTCTCGTCGCTGAACTCGAAGCCCGCGCCGCGCGGCAGCGGTTCGATGCGCAGAAATACTTCGCCGAACTGCCCGGCGCCACCGGTCTGCTTCTTGTGGCGATGGTGGCCTTCGGCGCTCGCGCCCACGGTTTCGCGGTAGGCGATGCGCGGGGGGTGGGTGATCACCTCCACCCCATACTTGCTTTGCATCCTTGCGAGGGTGAGCTTCAGGTGCAGGTCTGACAAGCCGTGCACCACGGTTTCGTTCAACTCCTTGTTGTGTTCGATCGAGAGGCAGGGGTCTTCCTCGGCGAGTTTCACGAGTGCGGTCGCGAGTTTCTGGTCCTGCCCCTTGTGTTTCGGTTCCACCGCAAGTCCGAACATCGACAGCGGGAATTTCAGCGGCTGCAGGCGGATCGCGTCCTCATCGTGCGAATCGTGCAGCACCGCGTCGAAATGGATGTCATCGACCTTGGCGACACCGGCAATGTCGCCGGGAATCGCATGTTCGATTTCGATGTGATCCTTGCCCTGCAGGCGCAGCAGATGCCCCACCTTGAAGGGTTTCTTGCCGTCGTCGATGAAAAGCTGCGAATCCTTCTTCACGGTGCCCTGCCACACCCGGAACACCGCGAGTTTGCCGACGAACGGGTCGTTGATGATCTTGAACACGTCCGCGATCACGTGCGCATCGGGATCGGGTTTGGCCGCGATGGGCGTTGCATCGGCGCCCGTGCCTTTGACGAACGGCGGCGGGTTGGCCTCGCCAGGATGCGGCAGCAGGCGGCACGCGATCTGCAACCACTCCGCGACGCCCGTGCCTATGCGAGCGGAGGTGAAACAGATCGGCACAAGGTGTCCTTCGCGCAGGCATTGTTCGAACGCGTCGTGCAGGTCTTCGGGCGAAAGCTTGTCCTCACCTTCTTCGAGATATCGGCCCATCAGCCGCTCGTTGATCTCGACCACTTGGTCGACGATGCGCTGGTGCGCGTCGGCGACCGGACCAAGATCACTCATCCCGTCGCGCGCGAAAAAGCAATCGACGACCTTCGCACCGTGCTCCGCGGGCAGGTTGACCGGCAGGCATTCCGCACCGAATTCTTCGCGCAGCGATTCGACCAGCGTCGCGACGTCGATGTCGTCCATGTCGATCCGGTTCACCACCAGCATGCGCGCGAGCCGGCGTTCCTTCGCGTAATGCATCATGCGGCGGGTGCCGTGTTCGATGCCGTTGGCGGCGTTCACCACCACCGTACAGGTTTCGACAGCGGCCAACGCGGACAGCGTTTCGCCGCGAAAATCCGCGTAGCCGGCGGTGTCGATCAGGTTGACGTGGCAGCCCGCGGCGTCCATCGAAGCGATCGCCGAATGGATGGAATGTTGGCGTTCCTTCTCCTGATCGTCGAAGTCGGACACCGTGTTGCCGCGCTCGATCGCGCCCCCTGTCTGGATCGCCCCACCCGCCTGCAGCAGCGCTTCGAACAAGCTGGTCTTGCCGGCGCCCGCGTGCCCGGTCAGGGCCACGTTGCGGATGTCCCGGGTGGAGTAGGCGCTCATGCTGACCTCGCTTTCCGGTAGCGGCGGTCGCAAGACCATGCGCCGATCACCGGGCAGGGTCAAGGGCCAGCGGAACCTGCAGCGCGGGGCACGGTCTGAACACCCGCCCGCCCCGCGCACGGGCTGTCGTGGCGCATCCCCTAAACTTCCACGCGCGCAACGCGCGCGCATCGGCCGGCCGCATGCCCCGCAACGAAGGACAGGAAATCGAGGAGTTGGCCCAATCCCGTGATCGCGGCATGCTGCGCGACGCGGCCGCCGAACTCGCCGACCTGCCGTGGGTCCGTCTGACCCAGCGCAAAGAACCGCCGCGCGACCGGCGTCGTCTCTGGCTGCTGATCGCGCTGGTGATTGCCGCGCACGTGCTGTTGGGGTGGGTCGCGTACCTGATCCTGCGGCCTACACCGTATCGCCGTGACGAGAGCGGCGTGGTCGCGGTGAGCTTGATCGAATCGGGTTCGGAGTTGCCGCCACCGCCGCCACTGGTGCCACCGCCGCCGTTGCCGGGCCAGCCCGCCGCGCCGACGCGGCGCCTGCATTACGTACCACCCGCGAAAGGCGCGATCAGCGCGACGCTGGAAGGCGTGAAGGGACCGCCGCTGCAACTGTACGAATCCAACGGCCAAGTGCGGTTGCCGCCGAACACCTCCGGCAAGCCTGCGCCGAGGCCGGCCTATCAGACGCCGCAGATCAAGGGCTCGCAAATCTCCAGCGGCAAATCCCCGTTGCCGTACAAGCCGACGCGATTCAACCAGGACTGGGCGCCCGACAAGGAAAGCCTGGGCCAGAAGACGATCGGGCGCGCGGTCGACAAGGTGATCGAAAAAACCACGGTGCAGAAAACGGTGCATCTGCCCGGCGGCATCCGATTGCATTGCGCGTTGTCGCCGCTGGCGTTGTTCGCAGGCTGCAAGGGCGACGATCCGCCACCGCCGCCGAAAAATGACGATGACATCCGCTTGTCGATGCCGCCGCCCGAAACCCTGACCGGCAAGAAGGTGCCACTGCCGAAGTCCGCGTCGAGCGCCGCGAAACCCGCATCGGCCGCGTCCGCGCCGGCTTCCGCGTCGAGCGTCGTTCCGGCTCCATCCAGTTCGAACCATGGCAAGCCGTGAAAAATCAGGCCATGCAAGGCACGTTCTGGTGCAGCTGAGCGCGCGACGCGCAGGATTGCGGGAAATCATGGATGGGCAGCGGTCATCGCGGATCGCACAAGTTGCGTCCGTTACAATCCTCGGATGTCCAAGCCACCCGAGATCCTCGCCACGCGACCAGCGCGCGACAGCCGGTTCCTGCGGATCGAGGAAGTCGACCTCGCGTTTTCGAATGGGGCGCACCGCACCTTCGAACGCTTGAGTGCGTCGGGACGCGGCGCGGTATTCATCGTGCCGATGCAGGATCGCGACACCGTGTTGCTGGTGCGCGAATACTGCGTGGGCGTGGATCGCTACGAGCTCGGCCTCGTGAAAGGCCGCATCGATCCGGGCGAAACGCCGCTGCAGGCGGCCGATCGCGAGTTGCAGGAGGAAGCCGGTTTCGGCGCGCGCAAGCTCACGCCGCTGGCCACGCTGTCGCTTTCGCCGGCCTACATGACCCACAAGGCCCAAGTGATCCTTGCCGAAGACCTGTATCCGCAACGCCGACCGGGTGACGAGCCGGAAACGCTGGAAGTGGTGCCATGGAAACTTTCCGAGCTGAACCGGTTGCTGGCGCGCGACGACGTCACGGAAGGACGCTCGATCGCCGCATTGTTCATTGCACGCGAATATCTGGCCGGAAAGTTCCAGCCGAAGGAAACTCCATGAGCGCCCTGGAACGCATCGCGCACGAGAGTTGCGCACTGGCACGCCGCGCGGGCGCGGCGATTCTGGAAATCTACGCGGGCAGCTTCGCGGTCGAAACCAAAAGCGACGACTCGCCGCTGACCGCCGCCGACATGGCTTCGCATCGGCTGATCGTGCAGGGCCTGCGCGAATTGACGCCCGACATTCCGGTGCTGTCGGAGGAATCCAAAAGCCTCGACTGGAGCGTGCGGCAAACCTGGGAACGCTACTGGCTGGTCGATCCGCTGGACGGCACCCGCGAATTCGTGAAGCGCAACGGCGAATTCACCGTCAACATCGCGCTGATCGAAAACCACGTGCCGGTGCTGGGCGTGGTGCTGGTGCCGGTGACCGGCGAGT
Organism: Rhodanobacteraceae bacterium; assembly: GCA_025928735.1. Classification (GTDB taxonomy): domain Bacteria; phylum Pseudomonadota; class Gammaproteobacteria; order Xanthomonadales; family Rhodanobacteraceae; genus 66-474. The sequence goes on from JAICIW010000085.1 coordinate 7,529, forward strand.
TGTACTACGGCATCGCGGGCGAGGGTGCGTTCCTCGAAACCGCGCCGGGTGCGATGCCGCAGCCGATCGCGACACGGCCTGCTGCTTCGATTCCGATCGTCGCCGGCAGCCGCTCGCACGGCAACGATCGACAATTGGCGATGCTGGAACACCTCGGCTACCACCGGCTGGTATCGGTGGGATCGTCGATCAAGTTCTGCATGATCGCGCGCGCGGACGCCGACCTTTACCTGCGGCTCGGGCCCACCTCGGAATGGGATACCGCGGCCGCGCAATGCGTGCTTGAGCAGGCCAGCGGCGCGGTGCTCGACCTCGCGGGCGAACCGCTTCGCTACAACACCAAGGATTCGCTGTTGAATCCGGAGTTCCTCGCGCTCGGCGACCGCTCGGTGGATTGGATAGCCAGGCTCGGGCTGCGCCCGTGACCGGCAGCCA
>JAICIW010000426.1 GCA_025928735.1 Rhodanobacteraceae bacterium
GCGGCCAATACCGATGAGCGCGTCACGGCGCAACGCTGCGACGATGCCACCTACAACCAGCCGCAGGTGCACGGCAGCGCCAGCATGGGCGTGATGGCGGGCAACCACTTGAGCGGCAACTATCAAGCCGGCACGATCAACGTCACCAGGAAATTCGGCGACTGTGAACATCCCGCCGGCGGCGTCGGCTTCTCGATAAGCGTCGGCCAAGGTCAATTCCATGGCGGCCGCCATCGTTGACAAGCTTGCAGCGTTCACCGCATCGCCTCGAATCGTGACTTGATGCAGGTCTGTACGCGCTGCAGGCGGCGGTGCACAATCATGCGATGCATGGCGAATACAAGATGCCCGGCGGCAAGCTGGTGGTGGCGGATTTCCAGGTCCGCGACGGCAAGCTGACGCGCGTGCGGATCAGCGGCGATTTTTTCCTGGAACCGGATTCGGCGCTGACCATGATCGACGTCGCGCTGGAAGGCATGCCCGCCGCGGCCGGCAGCACGCATCATGCCGCCGTGATCCAGGCCGCGCTGGGACCCAATGTGCGGATGTTCGGCGTGTCGCCCGAGGCCATCGCGGTGGCCGTGCAACGCGCATTGGAGATGCCAGATTGAACCGCACCGATTGGAACGATTTCAAATGGCGGCTGGTCCACGCCGCACCGCAACCGCCATCGTTGCACATGGCGATCGACGAAGTGTTGACCGACGAAGTCGCGGCGCGACGCCGGCCACCCACCCTGCGCGTGTGGGAATGGTCGTCGTCGTGCGTGGTGATCGGGCGCTTCCAGTCGCTGCGCAACGAAGTCGATGCCGAAGCCGCACGCCGGTACGGCATCGAGGTCGTGCGGCGTATCAGCGGCGGCGGCGCGATGTTCATCGAACCCGGCAACACCATCACCTATTCACTGTATGCGCCGGAGACGCTGGTCGCCGGCATGAGCTTCCAGGAATCCTACGAATTCATGGACGCGTGGGTGATCGACGCGCTGCAGGGCCTCGGTATCAACGCCTGGTACCAACCGCTCAACGACATCGCATCGCCAGCCGGCAAGATCGCCGGCGCGGCGCAGACGCGGCGCGGCGGCGCGGTGCTGCATCACGTCACCATGGCTTACGACATCGACACCACGAAGATGCTGGACGTGCTGCGGATCGGGCGCGAGAAGTTGTCCGACAAGGCCACGCAAAGCGCGGCCAAGCGCGTCGATCCGCTGCGGAGCCAGACCGGACTGTCGCGCAGCGACATCATCAAGAAGATGATCGCGACGTTTCGGCGCAGGCATGGACTCGCCCCCGGCAAGCTGGAAGCGGCGGAGCTGGAACGCGCCGTCACGCTTGCCGAGTCGAAGTTTTCCTCGACTGCGTGGACCGGCATCGTGCCGTGACAGACGTCGAGGCGAACGGCACAATGGCGCGACCGCCAAAGGACCTGCCATGCGCTGGATTCGACGCGTCGCCCTCGCGCTGATCGTCATCGTCGTGATCGTGTTGGCGATCGGCTGGCGCTTGCTGGCCGGCAGCCGGCCGCAGACCGACGGCCCGGTAACGGTGCAAGGATTGTCATCGCCGGTCACGATCGTGCGCGACGCCGACGGTATTCCCACCATTACCGCGCAAAACCGCCGCGACCTCGCGTATGCGCTCGGTTACGCGCACGGGCAGGAACGTTTTTTCCAGATGGATCTGCAGCGCCGCGACGCCGCGGGCGAA
>JAICIW010000321.1 GCA_025928735.1 Rhodanobacteraceae bacterium
GCGGCGGTAGCCATCCAGGCGCCGCACGACGGCGCGATCATGCCGAAGACGATTTCCGCCGCGCTGAGCCACGGCTGGGCCTGGAAGATTCCGCTGACGACGCGGTACGGCTACGGCTACGTCTACAGCTCGGATTTCTGCACGTCGGAACACGCCGAAATGGAATTGCGCGAACATCTCGGCCTGCTGGATGCCGACACCCCGGCACGTCACCTGAAGTTCCGGCCCGGGCGGGTGGCGCAACCCTGGAACCGCAACTGCGTCGCCAACGGGCTGGCGCAGAGCTTCATCGAACCGCTCGAAGCCACCACGCTGCTGTTTGTGCAGCGCACCGCCGAGATGCTGGTGGCGGCGCTGGAGAAAGGCGATCTGGGCGAGGACGCGCGCAAGCAGTTCAATGACACGCTGAACGCCCGCATCGAGGGCACGCGTGATTACATCGTCACCCATTTCAAGACCAACACCCGCGCCGATACCGACTACTGGCGCGCCAACGCGGCCAACACCAATCTGTCCGCGCCGCTGCAGCAATTGCTGCGCACCTGGCTCGCCAGCCGTCCGATCACCGCCGGCATCGCCAACGGCACGTTCGGCCGCGGCTATCCGATCATGTCGTGGTACAGCATGCTGGCGGGCGTGGGGCTGTTTCCGGATCGCCGGGAAATGCGTGCGCCGACGCGGCAGGAAGCGCGCTACAGCATGGCCGAGATCGACACCCTGCTCGATCGCAGTGCAATGAACTTTCCCGATCATCGCGAATTCCTGAGGGCAATTCCGCCCAAGCCGAAACCGTCGTCGCTGCAGGTGTACTTCTGGTAAGCGCGGTCGTGTGCCGCGCAGCCCCGGTCACGGTGTTATCGTGCGCATCTCCCCGCCGCGTGCCGAGGCTTCTTCGATGCGAACGATCCTGCGTTGCCTGATCCTGACCGCTCTGCTCGCGCTGGTGAGCGCGCCCGCCTTGGCGGCCGACACGCTGCCGACCGACCTCGCCGCCAAGATCGACAAGATCGCGCATGACGCGTTGGCGAAGTCCGGCGTGCCCAGCGCGTCGGTGGCGCTGGTGCGCGACGGCAAGCTCGCCTACGCGAAGGCCTACGGCAACGCACGGCTCGACCCGAAAACACCGGCGACGTCCGCGATGCGCTACAGCATCGGTTCGATCAGCAAGGAATTCACCGCGGCGGCGATCCTGCTGCTGCAGCAGCAAGGCAAACTGAGCCTCGACGACAAGATTGCGAAGTTCTTCCCCGATCTCACCGACGCCGACCACATCACGCTGCGGCAGATCCTTTCGCACACCTCTGGCTACCAGGATTACTGGCCACAGGATTACCTGATGCCGCCGATGAAGCTGCCGACCACGCCGGCGCACATCATGGACACTTGGGCAAAGAAGCCGCTGGATTTCGCGCCGGGCTCGCAGTGGCAGTACAGCAACACCGGCTACGTGATCGCGGGCGCGATTGTGCAGAAAGTCACCGGGGAGACCCCGTTCGAATTCCTGCAGCGGCACGTGTTCCCGACACTCGGCATCACCGACGCCTACGACACCAATCTGCATGCGTTGCCCGACAAGGACGCGCGCGGCTACTCGCGTTTCGCGCTCGGCCCGCTGCGCCCATCGCCGAAGGAAGGCGTGGACTGGATGTTCGGTGCGGGCGAGCTGGCGATGACGGCCAGCGATCTTGCGAAATGGGACGTGGCGATGATCGACCGGACCTTGCTGCAGTCGGCCTCGTGGCATGACATGCAGACCGAGGTGTTGTTGAACAATGGGCTCGGCTCTGGCTACGGCCTCGGCGTGTTCGTCGGCAAGATGGACGGTCACCGGATGATTTCGCACGATGGTGAGGTGATGGGTTTCACGGCGGGCAACTATATTTTTCCCGATGACAAGGTCGCGGTAGTGGTGTTGACCAACCAGGACGCAGTGGGCACGTTCGGCGCGATCGCGAAGGACATTTCCAAGGCATTGTTCGAGCTGCACGATCTTGCGGCGACGAAGGCGCTGGAACAGGCCAAGACAATTTTTGCGGGCCTTCAGCACGGCAAGATTGATCGCGATCTTTTCACCGCCGACGCCAACAGCTATTTCAGCGACACCGCGGTGCACGACTACCAGACCAGCCTTGCGCCACTCGGCAAGCCGGAATCGTTCACGATCCATGCGGCTCGCAAGCGCGGCGGCATGCAGATGCGCGGTTACACGGTGGAGTTCCCGAAAACCAAGCTTTCGATCACTACCTACGTGCAGCCGGATGGCAAATTGGAGCAGTACATCGTTGCTTCGAGCGATTGAGTTGAACCCCTCTCCCTCCGGAGAGGGACAGGGGTAAGGGTTCGGGCGTGATGTTGTGCAACAAGTCTTGCCGAACCCTCACCCGCCCTTCGGGCACCCTCTCCCGGAGGGAGAGGGAAAAGCGAAGAACTTCGTAAAGCCGCAGCGCGCGGTAGAACCTTGATGATCCAGTCAGGCATACCACTCGGCCGCGATGCCGAATATCCGGTAACGGTCGATGCTTCGGAACTGTTTCCCGTTGCGCGCGCGGCGGCGCGCGCGCCGCTGGGCATCGACGAGGCCTCGCTGCCATTCGCGGGCGCCGACATCTGGAATGCGTGGGAACTGTCGTGGCTGGACGCGCGCGGCAAACCCTGCGTCGCGGTGGCCGAGTTGCGCGTGCCGTGCGATTCACCCAATATCGTGGAATCGAAGTCGCTGAAGCTGTACCTCAACGGCTACGCGATGACGCGCTTCGACGATGCCTTCGCGGTGCGCGACTGCATCGCGCGCGACGTGTCCGGGTGCGTGGGCGCGGAAGTCGCAGTCGCATTGTCGGGACCCGCGGATTTCGGTCGTCTGCAGGCGGCAGATTTTGCGGGCGAGCCGCTGGACGAACAGGCGCTCGACATCGTGGATTACGCGGAGCCGCGCGCGGAACACCTGCGCGTGCAGCCGCATGCGCGGCTGGTCGAGGAGGCGCTGGTCAGTCATGCGTTCCGTTCGCGTTGTCCGGTCACCGGCCAGCCCGATTGGGCCAGCGTGCAGGTTCGCTATTGCGGGATGCCGCTCGAGCGTGCAGGCCTGCTGCGCTACCTGGTGTCGTTCC
>JAICIW010000204.1 GCA_025928735.1 Rhodanobacteraceae bacterium
GTTCGAGAGTACGCAAGGATAAATTGCCCGGGCCGCAACGGAAACCCGGCCGTGTGGGGCGCACGCTGAAATCGACAACGTTCGCGACGGGGCTGATGGTCAGCGGGTGGCGCGCGCACCAGCCACCACGAAGCACGCCACGGCCACAGCAGCACCAGCGCGATCACGACTTTTTCGCCGATGCCGCGCGGAATCGGCGACAGCGCGTACCCCCAGAAATAGACCTCGTTGACCGACGCGATCGTGGTGGCTTCGATGAACTGCTCGCGCCAGCGTGGATCGAAACGCAGACGCAACGATTGCAGTAGCGCGGCGGAGGTCACGCAGATGAAGGTGCCGAATGCAGCCCATTGGTGAATCGTGCCGTGCAGGGTGGTTGGCCAGCGCGTGGCGTCGGCGATGAAGAACGCGGTGATGCACAGCGCGGCCGCCGCGACCATGAACAGGATCAGCGGAAACACGCTGCGCGCGCGTCGGTCGAGTGCGCGATACCAGCCGATGCCGAGCGCCGCGATGCCCGGCGCGGGGGCGAAGAAACTCGCCTGCACCCAGCGTCCGTACGGGCCTTGCACGTAGATGCTCATCGACACCGTGATCCAGTCGAGATCGGTGCGCAGGAATTACATCAGCAGGCAGGTGACAGTGATGAAGGCGACCCCGATCAGCGCGACGATGCCCAGCGCGCGCGTGAGCGAATCTGCGCGGGTCGAGGTTGCGTCGCGCGCGGAATCGGCGCGGCTGTCAATGGATCGAGTGTTCATCGCATCGCATCCATGCAAGTGCGATCAGGCTGTCGACACAGACTAAACAGGCCGATGTGAGTGCCGTGTCGTGGACACGCGGCGTGTTTCAGTCCCGGCCGGCGCGCGGCAACATGCAGGCGGGATTGCGGCGATAACGGACGTAGCCGATGCCGGTGAAGATGCTAGCGAAGACGGCGCTCCAGAGCGCCGCGAATCCAGCGGCATCGCTCGCGGCGTGGCCCTTCAACCGTTGCACGACGAACAGCAACGCGCCGGCGATCACCAGCGCAAGCACGAAGCGCTTCAGCCAGTAATGCCAAGTCATCGCGCGGTCAATCGACCCGACGAGACGCGGCGCGTGCGAACAGCCAGCCGGACAACGCGAACAGCGCGACAAAGCCGCCATTGAGGATCAGGATGCCCCACCTGCCCGGCGGTTCGCTTGCGCCCAAGCCGCCCATCAGCGCGATCGCGGCAACCAGTGCCTGCGCCAGCGCGGTCGCGAACAGCGCACGCGACAGGCCCGCCGCGCGGCCGCGCGCGGCGAGTACCCCGATGATGGCCACGCCGATCACGCCTGCATACATCAGGTTGGCGGGGTCATGTTCGGAACCGATCAGCCCGACCGCGAGATTGCCCCAGGCGAGCAGCAGCGCCGTCGCCACCGCGATGGCCGCCGCGAGCCGATAGGCGATGGCGGCCGATCTTGCCGACAGCAGCATCCACGACATTCCGGCGATGAAGAGCAGGACCCCGCCGACGGCGAAATCCATCGGGCTCCAGTTCACCTCAGGCGTGAATTGCATCGCCAGCAGCGGCACCAGCAGCAACAGTACCGTCACCAGCGCAACCCGGATGACCAATCTGAGCGGGGCAATCGTGGTGGTGGTCTGCATGCCCCGGATTCCTCGTCGGAATGAGCCAGTCGCTACGGACGATGCGGGCTGATCTTCGCGCCGACGGGAGTCTTTTGGCAAGCGGTGTCGCGCTGGCCCGGAATTACGGCGAGCACGGAATGGCCTGCCGCGCGAACGTCGCGAGATCGATGTTGGTGCCGCACACGATCAGGCCGACGCGCTTTCCTTCCAGAGTTTTGCGCAGCGGTCCGCACAATGCCGCCGTCGCGGCGGCACCGGCCGGTTCCACCGCCAGTTTCATGTCCGCGAACAGCAGCCCCGTTGCGCGCTGCATGGCATCGTCGGAAATGGTGACGATTTCGTCGACGAAGCGCCGTGCGACGCCGAAACTGTAGGGCAGCGCGTACGGCGCGGCCAAGCTGTCGGCGATCGTGTTCACTTTCTCGAGTTTCTGCGGCGAACCGGTTTTGAAACTTTGCGACATGCTGTCGGCGCCCTCGGGTTCCACGCCGTACACGTTGCAGCGCGGCTGCATTTGTTTGACCGCGCAGGCGATGCCCGCGATCAACCCGCCGCCGCCGACTGGCACGATCACCGCGTCGAGGTTGTCAACTTGCTTGCAGAGTTCGAAACCGACCGTGGCGGTGCCGAGCACCGTCAGCTCGCCTTCAAAGGGGTGGATGAAGGTGCGGCCTTCGTCCTGCTGGATGCGTTCGACTTCCACGAACGCCGCATAAACGTCGTCGGTCAGCACGACCTCCGCACCGTATGCGCGACACAAGGCAACACGCGCGGGATTCGCCGTTTTCGGCATCACCACCTTCGCGCTGGTGCCGACGCTGCGTGCTGCGAACGCGACGGCGATGGCGTGGTTGCCGGCGCTGACCGCGGTGACGCCACGTTGCTTCTGATCGTCGGTCAACGACAGCGCATTCAACAATGCGCCGCGCGCCTTGAAGGTTCCGGTGTATTGCAGAAGTTCCAGTTTCAGGAATGCCTGCGTGCGGGCACCGGCCGCGCGTTCGATCGCATCGCCGCGCCACTGCCACGCCGGCGTCTCACGGACGCGGTCGCCCAGACGCTCGCGCGCGGCGCGGATATCCGCGATGAAGGGGAAATCGGCCATCGCGGCACTGTAGCGGGCCGCCGTCGCGGAAGAAAGTTGCGGCAACGCTTCAATTCGCTACGAATGGACCACGCGCCGACCGAAGTTCCGAGCACCCCATCAATGCGGCGTGGAAACCCGATCCGCCACCTGTTCCTTCAGCGAGCGGGCGTCCGTCGCCTGCAGGTCGGCCTGCGCCAGGATGCCGCACAATTTGCCGTTTTCATCCACGATCGGCATGCGGCGGATGCGGTGCGACGCCATTGCTTGCGCGCAATCCTCCAGCGTGTCGCTCTCGTTGCACGTCACCGCGGGCGCAGTCATGCAGTCGCCGGCGGTCACGCTGCGCAGTCCGCGTCCTGCCGCAATCGCACGCACCACGATATCGCGGTCGGTGACCACGCCCAGCAATTTCCTCGCGCCGTCCTGTTCCACGACCGGCACTTCGCCGATGTCTTCGTCACGCATCAGTTGCGCGATGTTTTGCAGCGTGGCGTTGGGCGGGCAGCAAACGGGATTCAATGTCATGACGTCCTTGATGTTCATGGGGCTCCTCTGGGTTGCGGAAACGTGGATTCATGAAAGCACTTCGTGCGTTTTGGCAGCATGAAAGCGATGCAAAACCGGCGTTCGCCGGCGCGGATGTTCAGCCGGAACCTGCATTGCCCGCCGGCACGCTCAAGGCGAGCCCCGCGCCGACCGCGGCCAGCAATGCGCAGATGCCGAATGCAATCGTGAACGCGCTTTCCTGTGGCGTATTGCTGCCGGCCACCGCCTGCGATTTCAGGATGGCCGCCGCGACCTGCGCGCCGATGCCGCCGACCACCAGCCGCGTGAGGCTGTTGAACGCGTTCGCGATCGCGGTCTGGTTGTCCTCCACCGCCTGCGTCACGAACACGCCGGCCGCGCCGGTCGAAAGGCCGAAGCCCAGGCCGATCAGAAACAGCCACACCGCGAAGGCGTGGCGCTCGCCGTGCACGAAGGCCAGCAGCGCCGATGCGATCACCAGCAACCCGAGCCCGGCCGTGAAGGGCCACTTGCCGCCGATGCGACGGCCGAGCACGCCACCGAATGGCCCGGCACACAACACGCCGATACCGATGGGCAGCAAATACAAGCCGGTAGCGGTGGGGCCGGCGCCGAATCCGTACTGCAGATGACGCGCGATTTCCGCGCTCGCGTGACGCGGCACCTGCACGAATCGCGGCACGAGGAAGAACATGCTGAAGGCCACATAGCCGGCCAGCCCGGAACCCAGGTTCGGCAGCAGCACCTGCGGCTTGGTCAGTACCGCAATGTCCAGCAAGGGCTGGTCCGTGCTGCGTTCGCGCCAGATCCACGACGCGAACAGCGCGCCAGACAACACGAACAGGGCCACCGCCTTCCAGCCCAGCACCAGCATCACACTGAGGCCGATCACCAGCGCCGCCAGCGCGGCGGCCAGCAGCGCGACACCGGGATAATCGACGCGTACATCGTTGCATTCGGGCGAACGGGGCACCCATTTCCAGACCAGTGCGGCGGCAATCACGATCAATACCGCTTCGGCGAAAAAGATGTAGCGCCACGACAGCAGATCCGTGATCAGCCCGGAAAAGCCGAACCCCGCGCTGGCGCCGAGTCCGAACGCGCCAACCAGCACCCCGATCGCGACGCTCAACCGATCCGGCGCTTCGTCGCGCATCACCGCGAAGCTCAACGAAAACAGCGCGCCGCCCGCACCCTGCAGCGCGCGGAAGACCACCAGCGCCATGAAATTCGGGGCAGAGCCCGCACCCAGCGCACCGACGAAGTAGATCGCCAGGGTGAACAGCAGCATCCGCTGCTTGCCGTGCGCGTCGCCGTACTTGCCGATCAGCGGCGCGGCCACCGCGGCCACGATCAGGAACCCGCTGACCAGCAGCGCACTGGACGTGGTGCTGGCGCCCGGCAACTGCCGCTGCACATTCGGAAGGACCGGCAACACGCCGGTTTCCTGGAATGCGAAGCCGCCCACCATCACCGCGAGCACGGCAAGCGTGCGCTTCCAGTGCGGCCGTTCCTTGGCTTCGGGCATCGTTGCATCCTAAGCCGTGCGGGATGCGCGCGGGCTGAATGCGGGTCAGAAGCGCAGGACGAACGGGATGGCCACCAGTGCAAGCCCGATCACGAAGGTCGGCAGCGCGCCCGACACGAACCACGGGAAGACCATCAGCGCGATGCCGCACA
>JAICIW010000363.1 GCA_025928735.1 Rhodanobacteraceae bacterium
AATTGCTCGCGGCGCACGGCGTCGAGATTCCGTTGCTGCAACTCGGCCTGCCCGACCGTTTCCTGGAGCATGCCACGCGCGAACAGTTGCTCGCCGAAGCGGGGCTGGATGTCGACGGTATCCGACACGCGATCGTGACCCGGTTTCCACAGTACGCGCGCGCGGCGCTGCGCGGCGCCGGGTGATGCGATCAACCGCGGCGCGCGGGCGGAGACCGGAAGCACCTACAACCGAACCGGCCCCGCCTTGTGGCACTGCTCCCGCCCGTGGCGCGCGAAAGCGACGCCCGCCTCATCATTCTTCGATTCGGCGATCTCGAGCACGGTCTGCCAATTGCTTGCGCACAAGCCGCCGACCTTGGGCCCGAGTTCGAACGATTTCCGCGCATCGGCGTCGGCAGCCGCGTAATTGCGCAGCAGGATTTCGACCTCGGCACGCGATTGCAGGATGTCGGGCGCATCGGGCGAAAGCTTCAGCGCCGCGTCGAGCTTGTCCAGCGCTTCCTGGTACTTGCCAGCGCTTTCGTCAGCATGCGCGCCGTCCAGATAGCCGTCCACCGCCGGATCGCGCAGCGGCGCCACCTGCACCACGGATTTGTCGGATGCATTCGCTGCGCGAATGGCTTCGACCATCGCGGTGGGTGAAACGCGGTTGGTCGCGGGAGATGGCAACGGCGGATGCGAGCAGCCGGCCAGCAGCACGGCGAATGCCGCGGCGCCCCACGCGGCGCAAGTGAAGTTGCGAGTCATGCGTTGCTCCGGAATGATTTCTGCGGCTAGGGATGCACGCCCGTGGCGGGCGACGACTGCGCGTCGTTGCTGCCGCCGCCGAACAGATTTTCCAGCCGCTGCAGATAACAGTGATTCTGCACCGTCGGCGCGTATCCATCAATGAAGGGATACTGCCTGGCGCCGTCGCATTGCGGCAGGCTGCCCTGCCCGGTGGCCGGATCGATCCACGCATACTGGAGGCCGTCGCCGATCGACGTGCCCAGCGGCGCGCTCGGCATTTTCTCGAACAACTTCATCCATACGCGCAGCGCGCCGGTCGCGCCCCAGAGGTGCGTCGGCTGGTTGTCGTCGCGCCCCATCCACGTGACCGCGAGTCGGTCGCCCGTGAAGCCGGAGAACCACGAATCGCGCTGATGGTCGGAGGTGCCGGTCTTGCCGGCCACGTTCAACGACGCCAGCGACGAGTTGCCGATCGCCGCCGCGGTGCCGTACTCGGTGACCTGCTGCATCATCCAGCGCACCAGCCGTTCCGGCTGCTGGTATTCGCCCTTGCCCGGTTTGGTTGCGTACTGCTTCAGCACGTGACCCTTGGCATCCAGCACGCCGCGCAACGTGAGCAGCGGCAGCGCATGCCCGTCGGCAGCGAAGAATTCGTACAACTGCGCCAACTGGAATGGCGACATGTCCACCGAACCCAGCAGCAGCGACGGATTCGCGTGCACGTCGGTCAGGCCGAACGAACGCAGGAACGCGGCCACGCGGTCCACGCCGAGCTGCAAGCCGAGATGCACGCTGGCGAGGTTGTAGGACTTGGCCAATGCCTCGACCATCGGCACCTCGCCGTGCGAGACGTGGTCGTCGTTCTGCGGCGTCCACAGCTTGCCGTTCGGCAATTTCATCGAAATCGGCGAGTCGTCCAGCAGCGACGCCACGTTCCAGCGCGACGGATTGGTCAGCGCCATCAGGTAATAGAACGGCTTCAGGCTGGACCCGACCGGCCGGCGCGCATCGAAGGCGCGATTGAATCCGTGCGTGTCGGAGCCGCGTCCGCCCACCATCGCCAGCACGTTGCCGGTGGAAGGCTCGACCACCACCACCGCGCCTTCCAGCTTGTCGCCGCGCTTGCCGAGCCCGCGCAACGTTTCGTCCAGCGACTGCTCGGAATACACCTGCGCGGCCGGATCGAGCGTGGTGTAAACCGCCAGCCCGCCGCTGCGCAATTGCTGGTCGCTGAAGTCCTGCTTCAACTGGTTGCGCACTACGTCCATGAACGCGGGGAAGCGGTCCACCACCAGTTGCGGGCTCGGCGTCACGTCCAGCGGTGCGGCACGCGCGGCCTTCCATTGCGCGTCGTTCAACAGGCCGGTAGTGCGGAAGGCATCCAGCGCAACGTTGCGGCGCACCAGTGCGCGTTCGGGATTGCGGCGCGGATCGTAGTAACTGGGGCCGCGCACCATGCCGACCAGCAACGCGATTTCCTGCGGACGCAGGGTCTGCACGGGCCGCCCGAAGTAGTACCAGCTCGCCGCGGCGAAGCCGTGCACGGCCTGGTTGCCCTGCTGGCCCATGAACACTTCGTTGCAGTACGCGGCGAGGATCTGGCCCTTGGTGTAATGCGCGTCCAGCAGGATCGACAGCAGCGCCTCGTTGACCTTGCGCACGATGGTCTGGTTGCGGTCGAGGAACAGGTTGCGCACCAGTTGCTGGGTGATGGTGGAACCGCCCTGCACCACGGGACCCGCGCGCAGGTCGGCCCAGGCCGCGCGCGCGATCGAGGACAGGTCGATGCCATGGTTGTTCTTGAAGTCGCGGTCCTCCACCGCCTGCACGCCCTGCACCAGC
>JAICIW010000415.1 GCA_025928735.1 Rhodanobacteraceae bacterium
CGATTGCGCTCGACGGTTTCGACTTCACCCATGCGCACGTTGACGGAAAGCCCGCTGCTGACGCTGGCGGATACTTCCGCCTGCGAAGCGCCGGCCGCACGCGCACGCCGGATCACGTCTTCCGAGAGGTCGGCCAGACGGTCCAGTTCCGCGCTGCTTGCTTCGGCTGTCACAATGTTCGTGTTCAATTTCGATTCCCGTTCAAACCCGCGGCCATGCACCCCATCGAAGAAGACGCCGACAACGAACGCCCCAGTCGCGCTGCACGCCGCCGCGAAGCGCTCGACGTGCTGGCGTTCGCCAGGCAACTGTCGGAGTTGCCACCGGCGCGGCTCGACAAGCTGGAGCTGCCCGGCGACGTCCGCGACGAACTTGCCGAAGTGCAACGCACACCGTCGCACATCGCGCACAAGCGCCAGCTCGCGCATCTCGCCAAACTGATGCGCGCGCACGACGAGGAAGACTTCGCATCCGCCCGTGCCGCGCTGGCCAACGATCGCGGCAAGAACGCTCGTGAAACCGCCGCCCTGCATCGCATGGAAGCGCTCCGCGAAAACCTGCTGGGCGACAACGCCGACACAGCACTCACGTTGTTCATCGCGGACAATCCGGGCCTCGACCACCAGCATCTGCGTTCGCTGATCCGGCAGGCTCGACGCGAACGCGACACGAACAAGCCGCCGCGAGCGCAACGCGACCTGTTCCGGCTGCTGCGCGATCTCGACGCAAGCTGATCACGCGGACGTTCCGCCCACCGTCATCGCGGTGATTTTCGTCGTCGGCATGCCCACGCCCACCGGCACGCTCTGACCTTCCTTGCCGCACACGCCGATGCCTTCGTCGAGCTTCAAGTCATTGCCGAGCATCGCGACGCGCGTCAGCACGTCGGGACCGGAACCGATCAGGGTCGCGCCCTTCACCGGACGCGTGATCTTGCCGTGTTCGATCAGGTAGGCCTCGTTGGCGCTGAACACGAACTTGCCGTTGGTGATGTCGACCTGCCCGCCGCCGAAATTGACGGCATACAAGCCGCGCTCCACCGAGGCGATGATTTCCTGCGGATCGTGTTTGCCGGCGAGCATGCAGGTGTTCGTCATGCGCGGCATCGGCAGGTGCGCGAACGATTCGCGCCGGCCGTTGCCGGTGGACGCCATGCCCATTAGTCGCGCGTTGTGCTTGTCCTGCATGTAGCCGACCAGCCGGCCGTTCTCGATCAGCGTGGTGCAGTTCGTGGTCGTGCCTTCATCGTCCACCGACAGCGAACCGCGCCGTCCCGGCAAGGTGCCGTCGTCCACCACGGTCACGCCGTCGGCGGCGACCTTGTCGCCCATTCGACCTGCGAAGGCGGATGTGCCCTTGCGGTTGAAGTCGCCTTCGAGGCCATGGCCGATGGCTTCGTGCAGCAGCACACCCGGCCAGCCCGGACCCAGCACTACATCCATGGTGCCCGCGGGCGCATCGACCGCATCGAGGTTCACCAGCGCCTGCCGCACCGCTTCGCGCGCCCATGCGTGCGCGCGACCGGTATTGATCAATTCGCGATAAGCGCAGCGCCCGCCGCCGCCCGCATAACCGGACTCGCGGCGACCGTCGTGTTCGGCAATCACCTGCACGTTGATGCGGGTCAGCGGACGCACGTCCGCGGCCAGCGTGCCATCGGCGGCGGCGATCAGCACCGACTCGTGGGTCGCGCTCATGCTGACGATCACCTGCCTGATGCGCGGATCGAGGCTACGCGCCAGCGCATCCAGCTCGCGCAGCAGCGCAATCTTGGCGGCGTTGTCGAGCGCATCGATGGGATCATCGGCCGGATACAGCGAGCGGGTGTTGCGCATCGCCAGCGGCTTGCCCGCGCC
>JAICIW010000404.1 GCA_025928735.1 Rhodanobacteraceae bacterium
GAACACGCGATTGGGATCGCGCGGGTCGACCGCGATCATTGCGATGTCCTGGGTTTCCTTGAGCCCGATGAAATGCCAGGTCTTGCCCGCATCGGTGGACTTGTACATGCCCATGCCCGTCGCCTGGTCGGGCCGGATGGTGCTTTCGCCGGTGCCGACGTAGATCACGTTGGAATCGGAAACCGAAACCGCGATCGCGCCGATCGAGCTGGTCGGTTCGCCGTCGAAAATCGGATGCCAACTGTTGCCGTAGTCGGTGGACTTCCACACACCGCCGTCGTCGTTGCCGATGTAGAACACGTTCGGCTGGCTCGGCACGCCCGCGACCGCACGCCCGCGACCGCCGCGCAGCGGGCCGATCGGGCGCCACTGCATCTGCGAAAACAAGCCCTCGTCGTACGTGCGCGCGTGCGCGCCGGTTTCCCAGAACACGCCGCAACCTGTCACGACCACGATTCCCAACGCAAGCAGAACGCGCTTCATCGCCGATGCCTCCCTGACGCGGAAAACCCCGGCTCCGGAACGGAGTCAGGCAACCGACCATACATACCACGTCGGGGCGTCCGGCTCATCTCCCATGAGTTGGGGTGGCGCGGTGCGGCGTTCGTCAGCGCTTCGCGGTTTCCACGATCGGCTTGCCGTTCACGACCTTGAAGTGGAACACGTACCAGAGGCTGAAGGGCTTGGCGGTCAATTCGTACGTGCCGTCTCCATTCGGCTTTTCCATCCACAACGGCGTGAACGTCCATTGCATCGCGGCGTGCTCGACCGCCGCCTCGAACAACGCGTGATCTGCGGCCTTGTCCGTATCGGAAACCGGATACACACCTTGCACATGGCCCTCCTTGTCCATCACCAGTTGCGCGACCACCGTCACCGGCGTCGCGCCCGGATGCACCCACGATGGCGGATAAACCGGCGCGACTTGTTTGTCCGGGATCGGCTGCACCGCGGTCTCGCCGGTTTCCAGCGTGTAACGCAGCACGCCTTTCGGCACGACCATCTCGTAGCTGGTTTCCGGTTGCGGATTCGGTCTCAGCACGGTGCGCGTGCTGCAGGCCGACACCAGACTCGACAACGCGATCAGCAGAAGCGACAGGTGCCGGCAGCGCACGTTCCGATCCAGCCACATGCGGTCAGGACGACTTCGGTGCGGAAGATTGTGCAATGCACGAGTACGATTTTCCGGCGCCTTGTTTATAGCGGAATCCAGAAGGGCATGCTGGCGAGCCACCCGGATTCCAGCCGCTCAGGGAAAAGTTCACCGGGATCTCCACGACGCCCCCGACGGGACGGCCATCTTTCATCCCGGGGGCGAACTTCCAGTCTGCGGCCGCCCGGATTGCGGCGGTCTGCAAGACCGTCGCGGCAGTGGTCATCGCGGGGTCCACGGCCACCCCGGTGACATGCCCTCCCGCGTCGATGGTGACCCTCAACATCACGTCGCCCTGCTGGCCTTTCTTGATCGCTTCGGCGGGGTACTTGGGCGGATTGCGATTCTTGAAACTGACGTCGACTTCCGGCGGTTTGGCCGTCGCGCCTGGTTGCGTGGCTGCGCGAACGGGCGCTTGTCCTCCTGCGACATACAGGGCGCCAGCCAGCAATGCACTGACCGCGAAAAACCCGGCGCGGCGGCGCAATGCGCCGGGCGGAATGCGCGCGAGCATGGCAATTCTTTCCTTGAGTTGCGGCTCGGCGAGCCAAGAGATCAGCGCGGGCGCGGGTTGAACCGCGACGCTGTCGAGCAGTGCGCGTGCGTAATTCGCGGTTCGTTCGGGCAAGGCGCGAAGCGAGGCCGCGTCACAGGCAAGTTCCTGGTCCAGCCGGAAACGCGCGCGCGCAATCCACGCCAACGGATGGAACCATAGCACTACGGTCGCGACTTCCATCGCGAGGCTCCACAGTGCATCGCCGCGACGAACATGGGTGAGTTCGTGGCGCAGCACCAGCTCACGGCTTGCCGCGTTGTCGAGGCGTTCCATGAAGTCGGCCGGCAACAGGATCAACGAACGCGGCAGCGCCCACAGCACCGCTGGACCGGCGTCATGCACGCGCA
>JAICIW010000344.1 GCA_025928735.1 Rhodanobacteraceae bacterium
CGGCGGCGCCTCGATCAGCGCAACCTCGGCGGCGTCGCCATCCAGCGGCCCGAGTTCCGCGCGTTCCGGATCGAGATACCACAAGCCGCCGACCCGGATCAGCCGCTGGTGCATGGGCAGCTTCGGCAGCAGCTTCTGACGGCCATCGCGCTCCAGTTGCCAATCCCAGTCCAGCGGGCGCTGCTTGCCGAGCGACAGGCGCAAACCCGCCACACCACCCAGCAGGCTGGGCGCATCCTTCAGGATTTCGCAAAGCAGCGCATCGCCGAACGCGCCCGAAAGCTGCGCGTAGGTGCGGCCTTTGCGGTGGGTCTGCGGCAGACCCAGGACACTCGCCGCGAGGCGGGTTTCGGTGTCCGGCAGTCCGGCGTTCAGAAGCTGCTTCGGATCCAGCGGCACGGCGCGACCGAGTCGCCCCTTGGCGACGATTTCGAGCAGCACGGGCGCGATTTCGATCCGCGATACCGCGGGCTCATCCTGCAACAGTTCCAGCAGGAAACCGAGCGTCGGCGTCTGACTCGCACCCGCCTCGCCGCCTGCCGCCGCGAACAGGCGCGTCCACTCGGCGGGCAATGACACGCCCGCCGCGGATTTACCTGCTGCGCGCCCGACCGGCGCTTCGCCCTGGTTGCTGCGGTGTTGCATGCGCGATGCTTCCGGCGCTCAAAAGGCTCAAGCATAGCGCATGTTTTTTGCGTTCATCCATGAACGCTGCTCCGTCCGATCCCGCGCAAGCCTCCTAGGCCCGGCGATCTGAAAGTCCAGGACGGCCTTCCATGGCCTGACTTTTTTGTGCGTTCATCCATGAACGCTGCCTCGTTCAACGGCATGCGAACTGCGCTGCTTCGCGGACTGAAGATCCAGAACGGCCTTCCATGGCCTGACTTTTCACCAAAAGCGGCTTCGAACGAAGTTCGCCATTCCCGATTCAGTGGAATAAGTTCTCTGGATACTCGGGCTTGCGGTCGCGGGCCAGCAGCGAATGCAGTGCATCGGTGGGCGTCATCTCGCCGCGCAGCACGGCTTGCACGTGCTGTGAGATCGGCAAATCGAGCCCGTGTCGATCGGCGAGCCGCATCACCTCATCGGCGGTGACCGCGCCTTCGACCACTTGTCCGATGTCGGCCAGCGCCTGCTTGAGCGGCACGCCACGCCCCAGCGCAAAGCCGAAACGGTGATTGCGGGAAAGATCGCCCGTGCAGGTGAGCACCAGATCGCCCAGGCCCGCCAGTCCCATCAGCGTCTGCGCCTTGGCGCCCAGCGCATCGCCCAGGCGCAGCATCTCGTTCATGCCGCGGGTGATCAGGCCGGCGCGCGCGTTGAGGCCGAGCTGCATGCCGTCGGCGACGCCAGTCGCCACCGCCAGCACGTTCTTCATCGCGCCGCCGAGTTCGGCGCCCAGCATGTCGTTGCCGGTATAGGCGCGGAAGGCGTGGCCGTGCAGCGTCGCGGCCACGCGATGCGCGAAGGCATCGTCGCCGGAATGCACGGTCACGGCGGTGGGCATGCCGGCCGCGACTTCGCGCGCGAACGAAGGACCGGTGACCACCGCGGCCGGCGTCTCCGGCAGGCGTTCGGCCACCAGTTCGTGCAGGAATCGCCCGGTGCCGGGCTCGAAGCCCTTGGTCGCCCACGCATAGCCGGCGCCGGCCGGCAGCAGCGGCGCGGCCTCGTCCAACATCTGCCGGAAGGCATGGCTCGGCACCGCGACCAGCGCGACGTCCACGCCACGCAATGCGTCGGCCAGATCCGGCACGTATGCCAACGCCGGCGGCAGCTCCAGATCCGGCAGATACTGCTGGTTGCGATGGCTGGCGGCGATGCGCGCCAAGGCCTCGGCATCGCGGCCCCACAACCGGGTCGCGATGCCATTGCCGCACAGCAGCGCGGCCAGCGCGGTGCCCCACGAGCCGGCGCCGAGAACGGCAACCGTCGCGCGAGACATGGCGTCAGGCGTTCAAGGCGGGCTTGGCGTCGCCGTCGCCGATTTGCCCCTGCTGCTGGCGCTGCTGTTCGGCGTAGAGCGCGTCGAAATTGATCGGCTGCAGCAGCAGTGGCGGGAAGCCGCCATTCAGGACCAGATCGGAAACGACCTGCCGCGCGAACGGGAACAGTACGTTCGGGCAGTACGTGGCCAGCACCACCGACAGGTTCTGCGGGTCGAAACCCACGAACGAAAACACGCCGGCCTGATGCACTTCGGCCAGGTACGCCGTGCGCTCGTTCAGCGTGCAGGTGACCGTGAGGGTGAGCACCACTTCGTAGTTGTCGCTTTCCAGCGGCGTGGCCTTGTGGCTCAGGTTCAACTGAACCTGCGGCTGGCCGTCTTCCTGGAACACCTTGGGCGCATTCGGAACTTCGAAGGAGACGTCGCGCGCGTAGATCTTCTGCAGCGCCATCTGCATCTGGGGGGCGGCTTGGCCGTTGCTCGCGGCCGGGGTCTCTTCTGCCATGTTCTTGCAAGCTCCGCTGGGGAAAGGGTCAAAGACCGGGATTGTCCCACACCATGCGGTTTCATGCACGTTCCGGATTGCCTCGCAGCCTGCCGCCTGCTACATTAAGCGGCTGACTTCAAGCCGGCCCGGCGATCCGGGCATTCCGCGACGCGACGCGGGATCGACGCGGCAACTTCCGGCGAATCGCGTGGAATCCAGCCGGGCCGAACTTCCGCGGGCCACGCGGATCACCATGAGGAGAATGCCATGGCACGTGTATGCCAGGTCACCGGTAAAGCTGCGACGACCGGCAACAACGTCTCGCACGCCAACAACAAGACCCGCCGCCGCTGGCTGCCCA
>JAICIW010000262.1 GCA_025928735.1 Rhodanobacteraceae bacterium
GTCTTCGGCGAGCGCCTCGTTCTGGCCCGGGCGCAAACCCCGTGGCAACTCGATGCTGCCGTAGCGGATTCGTTTCAGGCGACTGACCAGCAGCCCCTGCGAATCCCACAGGCGGCGCACCTCGCGGTTGCGGCCTTCGTGCAGCACCACGCGGAACCAGCAGTGGCTGCCGCCGCGGCTGACCACGTGAATTTCATCGAAGCGCGCGGGGCCATCTTCCAGCTCGACGCCGGCTTTCAGTTTCTCCAGCATCTCGTCCGGTACTTCGCCATGGACGCGGCACAGGTATTCGCGCTCGAGTTCATGGCTGGGATGCATCAGCACATTGGCGAGTTCGCCGTCGGTGGTCAGCAGCAACAGCCCGGTGGTATTGACATCGAGTCGCCCCACCGAAATCCAGCGCGAACCGTTCAAGTGCGGCAGGTTCTCGAACACGGTCGGACGGCCTTCCGGATCGTCGCGGGTGGTCAGCTCACCCTCGGGCTTGTGGTACATCAGTACCTGCGCGTGTTCGTGGTGATCGGTCGCGACGATGAATTGCTTGCGGTCGACTTCCACGCGATCGCCCGCGCGCACGCTGGAGCCGGTTTGTGCGGCTTGCCCGTTGACAAGGATTTCGCCCTCGGCAATGCGCTGTTCCAGCAGCCGTCGCGAACCCAGTCCGGCGTTCGCGAGAACCTTGTGCAGGCGTTCCTCCAGTGCGCCGCCGTCGGCTTGGGCGGCCGCCCGTTTCAGGGTCAGCAGGGAACGTGGGTTGGAACTCATGCGGCATCCTCGGTCGTGCTTGGTGTATCGGCCGGGGCAGCGCCCTCGGCGTCGGCGGGTGGATCGGAAGGGTTCGTGGCGTCGTTCGGCGCGGCTTCGGGTTCGGGCGCCAATGCGAGTTGCGGATCGGGATCGGCGATTTCGCGGATTTCCGCAAGGGTCGGCAGTTGATCCAGCGACTTCAGATTGAAGTAGTCGAGGAATTGGCGGGTGGTGCCGAACAGCGCCGGCTTGCCGGGGACGTCGCGGTAGCCCACCACGCGGATCCACTCGCGTTCTTCGAGCGTGCGGATGATGCTGGTGGCGACGGTGACGCCGCGCACCTGCTCGATTTCGCCGCGGGTGATCGGCTGGCGATAGGCGATCAGCGCCAGGGTTTCCAGCAGCGCGCGCGAATACTTGGTCTGGCGCTCCGCCCACAGGCGCGCGACCCAGGGATGCACGGCCTCGCGCACCTGGTAGCGAAAGCCGGAGGCGACTTCGACCAGCTCGATACCACGGCCTTCGCAGGTCTGCGCCAGTGTCTCCACGGCGCGCGCGAGGTCTTCGTGTCCGACGCCGTCTTCCTCGTGGAACAGCGCGGCCAGCATCGGCAGCGTCAGCGGTTGCTGGGCCGCGAAGAGGGCGGCTTCCACGATGTTGTTGAGTTTTTCCTGTTCCACTTACGCCTCACTGAGCGCGTTGTCTGGAGAAATTGTCTTGAACGACCACGAGCAAAGCCGGGCAAGCGGTTGCCGGGCTTCGCAAACGGTATCCCGCCGCCGCGAAGTCAGCCTTGCTGTCAATCCGCCGTCTCGGCGGTAGCTAGCGCCTTCAGGTAAATCGGCGCCAGCGGCGCTTCCTGCATGATCTCGATCAGGCGATCCTTGGCCAGTTCGAGCAGCGACAGGAAGGTCACGACCACCCCCAACTTGCCTTCCGATACTTCGAACAGACTTTCGAAGCGATGAAACGTGCCGTCGCCCAGCTTGCGCAGGACGTCGCCCATCCGTTGGCGCACCGACAGCGGCTCGCGTTCGA
Organism: Rhodanobacteraceae bacterium; assembly: GCA_025928735.1. GTDB lineage: Bacteria > Pseudomonadota > Gammaproteobacteria > Xanthomonadales > Rhodanobacteraceae > 66-474. The sequence goes on from JAICIW010000262.1 coordinate 1,786, forward strand.
CCGCGTGGTGGCCGTACAACTCGGCGCGATGCAGCACATCACGCAGCGCCAGCAGCATCTCGCGCAAGTCCACCACGGGCGGCACCTTCACCACCGCGCGATCGGGCACGAACGCCTGGGCGTTGTCGAGGTCGCGTTCCATGCGCGGCAGCGTGTCGATGTCTTCGGCGGCCTTCTTGAAACGTTCGTATTCCTGCAGTCGGCGCACCAGTTCCGCGCGAGGGTCTTCCTCGATGCCTTCCTCCTGCGGCGGCCGTGGCAGCAGCAGGCGGGATTTGATTTCGGCGAGGATCGCGGCCATGACCAGATACTCGGCCGCAAGCTCCAGCCGCATCTCCTGCATCACGTCGATGTAGTCCATGTACTGTCGGGTGATCTCGGCGACCGGAATGTCGAGAATGTTGAGGTTCTGGCGGCGGATCAGGTACAGCAAAAGATCAAGCGGTCCCTCGAAGGCTTCCAGGATCACTTCCAGCGCGTCGGGCGGAATGTAGAGATCCTGCGGAATCTGCAGCACGGGTTGGCCGTGTACCACTGCCAACGGCATTTCCTGCTGTCGCGGGCTCTCGGCGCCGGATGGCGGAGCTTGCACGCTGGGTGCGATTTCGGTTGGCAGTGGTTCGGTGCTCATTCGGCACTTGTCTGAAGCGGATCGCCGGCATGCTCGCCACGGATCCGCGAAATTGCGAAGGTCACCCTTGCGGGTGATGGCTCGGGCGCGGTTCCACCGGAAGCCGCCATGCCCGTCGTTCGGGCGCGTCGAAATCGGTGTCGGCCCTGAATCGGATTACATCAGACCCAATTACATCCGGCTCGGCACGCTACTTCGCGCCGGCCCGTGCAGCATGGAACCCGGTTGGTGCTGTCAGTGTCTCGCGCGTCACGAATCGGATGCCCCGAAATCCCGTATTCGCAAGCGAGGAACTGCAACTGGACGAGGCCAGTCGCGGCTGCGGTCGGCGCCGCGAATGGGCCGGTGAATTCCGCACCGACCGTATGCCGCTTAGAGTAAGGCCGAATGGCCGCCAAGTCCAGAGGGTGAAACGCAAAGATTGGCCCGTATCTTGCTTTGGAGACAGGGGAGTGTAGGGTAAGGGGTACCGCCGACTTCGCGGCGGCAGGCACGACGAGGTGACAGGGGAATGTTCGACGTGGTGAGCGACCACAAACTGGATCCGACCGCCGAAGGTCACGTGCGGCACGCGCGCATGGTGCGCCAGACCGCGGTGTTGATGAGCCGTCGCGGCGACGTGTGGCAGACCGATCTTGCCGACATCTCGGCGACCGGCGTCAGGTTGTCGCGCCCCACCGAATGGCATGGCCAGGCGGGGGAGGTGTGGGTGCTGGACATGCTGTTTGGCGACGACATCAACGTCCACGTGATGGCCGAGGTGGTGCGTGTCACGACGAAACACATTGCGCTGGTGTTCGCGCGCATTCCGGAGGAGGCGCAGCCGGCGCTGTGGTCACTGCTGGGCGGCTACGCCGACACGCTGGAGCCGTGGGACGACGACACGGAGCCGGCCGATCCTTCTTATTGAACCGATATTGCGTGACCGAAAGAGGCGGCCGATGGCCGCCTCTTCGCGTTTCGCGAACATCGATCAGCGATGCTGATCGTTGCCGGACTTCTTTTTGTCGTGGTGCCCGTTGTCACCATGCGAGGCAGGTGGACGATGACGATGATCCTGACCGGACTTCGCGTGACTGGCTTGGGGAGGCGGGTTGGCGCGCTGCGGGCGGACCGCTGGCGCGTGTCGCGGCGCGGGTTGCTCGCGTTGGGGCGTCATCGATTCCGCGCTTTCATGCCGAGGCGTTGGCCGGGCGCCTCGGTCGTGGTTTGGCGCTTCCATGACGCTGTGTTCCCGGCTCGGTGCAGGCGTCGATGTCCGATCGCGATGCGGCGCGTTGACCGGGGCGCGATTGTCGTGGCGAGGCGCCGCGACGGTTTCATGCATTCGCGGTGCCGCGACCATGCGGCTGTGCTGCGCAGAGGGCTTGGTCACCGCATGGGCTCCCTCGAAACGCCCCGCATGCTGGGTCGCGAAAACCGCGGGATGCCCCCGGTTCGACTTGAAACGCTGCGCCGGATCGCGCAAGGCCTTGTCGTTCTGCTGCA
>JAICIW010000281.1 GCA_025928735.1 Rhodanobacteraceae bacterium
ACGTGGGATTACCTCGCCGTCGAAGCGCGTGGCACGCTGGTGACGTTCGACGACGAAGCGCGCCTTTACAACCTGCTGACGCAGCTCACCGACCACAACGAATCCGGCCGCGCACATCGCTGGCGCGTCACTGACGCACCCGACGATTACGTTCGCAAGGAAATGCGCCACATCGTCGGCATCGAACTGCGCATCGAATCCCTGATCGGCCGCTACAAGCTCAGCCAGAACCGTAACGCCGTCGATCGGGAAGGCGCGCGCGGCGCCCTCGCCGTCGCGTCGACCGAGCGCGAACGCGACCTCGCAGCCGCCATCGCGGCCGCACAACAAGGGCGGAATCCGTAAGTCTTCTCGCTGACTTTGCGGGCAGCAAGCGAGCCATTGGCGAGTGGATCACACGGTTACGCCCTGCGTGACCGCGCCATCAGGCCAACAAGACCGATCCCGGCAAGCATGAGCACCAACGGGTTGGGTTCGGGTACCGATACGGGGCCTGATGTCGTATTGGTGAACGAAAAGCTCAGGTCGTTGAAATTGAATGGGCCGTTGTACAGGTCTTCAAAACTGACCAGGGTCGTGCCGGGCAGCCAGTCGGCTTGGACGCGCGCGTGGGTATGTGAGTCAGGGTTGCGCGAAGCCGGTCCCGTGTAGAAGCCGTCACCGGTGTTGTTTACATAAAGCTGGAAAATGAGTTCGGTCCCGGGGGTAAAGCTGCCCAGGTCGACGGTCGTGCCCACCGGCGTTGCGTGATTGTTGAAGATCAGGCTGCCATTCAACAGCAAGTCGTCACTGTAGGCGGCCGAGTTTCCCTCGTACGTCGCCATTACATGGTTCGTGCCGCTCACGATGACGCTGAGCCCTTCGGTTCCGGGTGCGGCGATGGGAAAGGCATGCGCTGTCATTGCAAGCAATACCAATGCAGTGCCGATTGCGGCACGTCCGAGTGTGTTCCTGACCATCGTTGCCATTGCATTCATGCCGTTACCTCCAGATCGGAATCGAGAGATGAATCCCGTGCAAGCCATCCATGCAGTCTGCACGTGCCTGAATGGTCGGTCGATGGAGGCGTGTTCATGTTCCGTGCCAATTTGCAAGCGACGGATCTTGCGAAGATTGTTATTTTTTCAAGTCCAAAAAATGTAAAGTCCTGCGATCGAATCGATGAAGAGGCATGGGCTCTTTTGCCTCGCAGCCCTTGCCACGATTGAAGTCGCGCCGAAATTGTGGAGTGTAAAGTTCTCCGTCCATCCGGCCGTATAAAAGGATGTTTGCGGGCCTTGACGGCGGCTTGCGATCGGATCGGGTCGCGCGGCACGATCTCGCGTTCTTCGGGTTCGCCATGCGCGGTCGTTGATCCGTGGCCGCAGCGGACACGTTCGACCGGATTGCAAGTACGATCGGATCTTCGTGACGGGCCGGCCCCATTATCATGTCCGCGATCTTCCAGAAGCTGAATCTCAAAGACCAGAACGAAATCCTGGTGTTGAATGCGCCCGCAGCCTTCAAACCGGAACTCGATGTTCTCCGCGGAGTGCGTGTGTTTCGGCGCCTCGATGCGGTAAAATGCGTTGCATTTGCGCTGGTCTTCGTGACCCGACGAGCGGAGCTCGAGCAACTTTCCACCGCGCTTGCCGCAAAGGCCGTCGGCGATGCGCTGTTGTGGTTTGCCTATCCGAAGGGCACGTCGAAAAAATACATCTGTGATTTCAATCGGGACGACGGCTGGAATGCCCTGCACGAATCGGGATTCGACAGTGTGCGTCAAATAGCGATCGACGAGGATTGGTCGGCGCTCCGTTTCAGGCGCACCGAGTTCATCAAGCGGCCCAAGCAGTAGCCGGGCGCCTTTCGCCGTCCCTGGGAAGACTCTACCTGTGCATTTCGCCAGTCGTGCTGGCAGGCGTCGCGCCGGACGTGGTTGCGGGCGCTGGCGTTGCCGGCGTGGCGCCCGCGGAGGCACTGCTTGGCGTCACGCGCCAGATCGTGTTGGAGAGGTCATCGGCAACGATCAGCGCGCCGCGCGGATCGACGGTCACGCCGACCGGACGTCCGCGGGTGAGGCCATCATCGCCGCGAAAGCCCGTCACGAAATCGATCGGATTGCCGGCAGGATGTCCGTCACGGAACGGCACGAACACCACTTTGTAACCGACGGGGTTCGACCGATTCCAACTGCCGTGCTCGCCGACGAATACGCCGTCTGCGAACTTCGCGCCCATTGCAGGCGACGAGAACGCGACGCCGAGCGCGGCCACGTGCGAGCTGAGGCTGTAGTCGGGGACGATCGCCGAGGCGACCCTTTCCGGATTCTGCGGGTTCACGCGCGGATCAACGTGCTGGCCCCAGTAGCTCCAGGGCCAGCCATAAAACCCGCCCTCGCGTATCGAAGTGAGGTAATCGGGCACCAGATCCGGGCCGAGTTCGTCGCGCTCGTTCACCACCGCCCACAGCGCACCCGTGGCGGGCTGGATCGCGAGCGCGGTGGGATTGCGAACCCCCGTGGCGTAGGCGCGATGCATGCCGGTCTGTGCATCGACCTGCCAGATCCGTGCGCGATCGACCTCGGCGGTCATGCCGCGCTCGGTAATGTTGCTGTTCGAGCCGATGCCGACGTAGAGGTAGCGCCCGTCCGCGCTGGCGGCGAGCGCCTTGGTCCAATGGTGGTTGATTGCCGACGGCAGGTCGGTGATCTTGACCGGCGCGCCTTCGGCATGGGTCTGGCCGGCGGTGTAGTGGAATTTCACCAGCGCATCCTGATCGGCGACGTAGAGCGTGTCGCCGACCAACGCCAGTCCGTACGGCGCGTTGAGGTTTTCGGCGAACACCGTCTTCAGCTCGTACGTGCCGTCGCCATCGGCGTCGCGCAATAGGGTCAGGCGGTTGCCGCCCTTGACCGGGCTCGTGCCCTTGGCCTTGATGTAGCCGGCGACGACGTCCTTCGGTTTCAGCTTCGGCGCGTTGCCGCCGCGGCCTTCGGCCACCAGGATGTCGCCGTTCGGCAGCACCAGGGTCTGGCGCGGGATGCGAAGATCAGTGGCGATCGCCTTGATGGTGTAGCCCCGCGGCACCGTCGGCAGCCGGTCGCCCCATGTGGCCGGCTTGGCGATCGTCATGCTGGGCAGCAGACCGCGCTGCTGAGGTGGAAGTTGCGGGTTGGCGCCGTATTGTTCCGGAGCTGCACCGCTGCCGCTGCAGCCCGCGAGCAGCGCCCCGAGCGCGATGATTGCCGATGGATGAAGGCGATTCATGGCACATCTCCCGCGCGCATCCCGGCGAAGGCGATCCACAGCGCCACGCAACACAGCACTACCACGATCACCGACAACACCAAGCCAGCCGGCATGGTCGCCCACGCATCCTTGGCATGCACCAGTTCGTCGATGAAGGCCAGTATCCAGGTCGCCAGCACCAATACGGCATAGACCAGCGTGGGCCACACACGCCAGCGGTTGCGAAACAATTCGACGATGGCCGCAAGAGACGCGAACGCGCCGACGACGAGACCGCCTGCGAGCAGCCACGACGAGAAGTTGTTCCACTGGATTTCGTAGCTGCGGAAGTAGGCGATGTCGCTCAGTAGGGCGCCGAGGAACAGCGCAAGGGCCCCGGCCAGCAGGACCG
>JAICIW010000215.1 GCA_025928735.1 Rhodanobacteraceae bacterium
ACCGGATCGCCGCGGGGCCGTCGTGGCGAAAGCCCGTGGTCAGCAATTGCCGGCATTCGTTTTCGTCGGCCGGTGCCATCACCAGCATGTTCGGGATGCAGCGCAGGTACGAAAGATCGAAGCTGCCCGAGTGGGTCGGTCCATCGGGGCCGACCACGCCGGCGCGATCGATCGCGAAAGTGACGTCGAGGTTCTGCAGCGCGACGTCGTGGATCAACTGGTCGTACGCGCGTTGCAGGAAGGTCGAATAGATCGCGACCACCGGTTTCATGCCTTCGCAGGCGAGGCCGGCGGCCAGCGTGACGGCGTGCTGTTCCGCGATCGCGACATCGAAATGGCGATCCGGAAACGTTTGCGAGAATCGCACCATCCCCGAGCCTTCGCGCATCGCCGGCGTGATCGCGACCAGTCGAGCATCGTCTGCCGCCATGTCGCACAACCAGTCGCCGAACACATTGCTGTAGGTGGGCGCCTTGCCGGCCGCGTGCGTGACGCCGAGCACCGGATCGAACTTGCCGACCGCGTGGTATTCGATCTGCGCGAGTTCGGCGGGCGCGTAGCCCTTGCCCTTGGTGGTGACGACGTGCAGCAGTTGCGGGCCGCGCCCGTCCTTCACCGCGCGCAATGCGGCAAGCAGTGTCGGAAGATCGTGGCCATCGATCGGTCCGGAGTACGCAAAGCCCAGTTCCTCGAACAGCGCCTCGGGATGCGGCCCCGATTCACCAGCCTCGCCGGCACGCAGGCGTGCGAGCGTACGGTCGAGCCCACCCACGTTTTCGCTGATCGACATGCCGTTGTCATTCAACACCACCAGCATGTCCGGCGCGACGCCGCCCGCATGGTTCAACGCCTCGTAGGCCATGCCGCCGGTGATCGCGCCGTCGCCAATCACCGCGACGACCTTGCGATCGTCGCCGCGTCGTTGCAGCGCGATCGCCATGCCGAGCGCTGCGGAAATGGACGTCGACGCGTGCCCGACGCCGAAGCTGTCGTACTCGCTTTCGGTACGGCGCAGGAACGGCGCAAGACCTTCACGCGTCTTGATGGTGGTGATGCGATCGCGCCGCCCGGTGAGGATCTTGTGCGGATAGCCCTGATGGCCGACGTCCCACACGATGCGATCGTGCGGTGTGTCGTAGAGATAGTGCAGCGCGATCGTCAATTCGACCACGCCGAGCCCCGCGCCGAAGTGACCGCCCACGCTGGCGACCGCTTCGATCAGGTAGGCGCGCAACTCGTCCGCGACGCGCGGCAGCTCCCTCTCCGGAACGCGTTTCAGGTCATCCGGCGAATCGATGCGGGCGAGCAACGGGTAACGTGTGCGATCGATCATCCGCGCATTGTCGCGCAGCGCGGCTTGCCGCGCTTGCGGTTCCGTTACGACGACGCCTTGGCTTCGTCCGCGCCGCGCGCACGGCCACTGAAGCGCCGCAGGGTCTGGCGGATGCGGATCTGGCGACTGATGTCGCGCATCTCGTGGATGCGCTTCGCGTTCGCGGCCAGCACGTCGCTGCGGGTCAGCACGCCGACCATGTGGGTCGGGTTGTTGCGCTCGGTCACGATCAACCGTCCGACGTTTTCGGCGACCATCAGGTCGGATGCTTCGCGCAAGGAGTGATCCTCGAACACCACGATCGGGCCGCGCTTCAGCATGTCGCCGATGCGGGTGAGGCCGGGCTTGTCGGGATCGAGCAAGTCGCGGCGGGTGATCACGCCGCGTATGCGACCGGCATCGTCCAGCACCGGATAGCCTTGATGCTGCGCACGTTCGCGACCGGACTGCATCCAGCGGCGAACCTCGCCCAATTCGTCGGAGGTCTTCAGCGAGCGCACGTCGCGGGTGCAGGCGTGGCCGACCAGCACCTGTTCGAGGGCGTCGGCGGCGTATTCGCTCGGTACCTTCACGCCGCGGCGTTCGATTTTTTCGGTCATGATGGTGCTGCGCATCGTCAACGCCGAAACCAGGTACGCGGCCGTGCAGCCACCCAGCAGCGGCAGCAGCGCGGCGGGCTGGCGGGTGGTTTCGTAGCAGAAGATGATGGCTGTCAGCAACGCGCGCGAAGAGCCGGCGAAGATCGCGCCCATGCCGACCAGCGCGGCGATGCGCGGGTCGACGTGGAACCACGGCCACACATAATCGGTGCCGAGGCCGATCAGTGCACCCATCGAACCGCCGATCATGAACAGCGGCGCCAGCGTGCCGCCGGAAGTGCCGCTGCCCAGCGAGATTACCCACGACAGGAATTTCAGCAATCCGAAACCGGCGACGATCAGTAGCGCGACATGGATCGTGCCGTTGTCGTTGACCTGCCCGAGGACGCCGAAGTTGCGGAAGTTGGCGAAGTCGCCGGACACCAGTGCATCGATGTTGTCGTAACCGACGCCCAGCGTATGCGGCGAAATCCAGCCGACCACGCCGGCGATCACCGCGCCCAGCGCGGGCCACCACATCCAGTGGATCGGCAATTTCGCGAACAGGTCCTCCACGCCGTACACCGCGCGGGTCACCCACACGCTGGCATAGCCGACGAGCAGCCCCAGCACCATGTAGGTGCCGAGCGCCCAGCCGCCGGGTTCGCTCACGTTCGGCATTGCGAACACCGCATCCGCGCCGTACGTCATGTAGCGCACGCCTACCGCGATGCCGGCCGCCAGCGCCACCGGGATCAGCGAGCGCGGACGCAATTCGAACAGCAGCAACTCGATCGCCATCACCACCGACGCGATCGGCGCGCCGAACACCGCCGCCATGCCGGCCGCGGCGCCTGCCGCCAGCAGCACCTTGCGTTCCTGCGCGGTCACGCTCAGCAACTGGCCGATCAGCGAACCCATCGCGCCGCCGGTCGAGATGATCGGCCCTTCGGCGCCGAACGGACCACCCGTGCCGATCGCGAATGCGGACGAGAGTGGTTTCAGCCAAGTCACGCGCGCGGGGATGTTGGATTCGTGTTCCAGGATGCGTTCCATCGCTTCGGGGATGCCGTGTCCCTGGATCGCGCGCGAACCCCAGCGCGCCATGACCCCGGCGGCCAGGCCGCCGATCACCGGCATCAGGATCACCAACGCGCCGAGATGATTGCCCGCCGGCGACAACACGAACGAACCGTGCTGTGCGTTCGGCCCGATCACGTCGGAAATGCGCCCGTAGAAGACCAGGTCCGTGATCAGGTTGATCATCAGCATCAGGAGTTGCGCAACGCCGGCCGCCGCGGCGCCAAGCACGATCGCAAGCGCCGAGATCAAGAGAATGCGGCGGTCGACCAGCGTCGACTTCAGCGGCATCTTTGCCTGTTCGAGTGACGCGCCCAGTGCCGGCGCGACCGGCATGCCCTCGGTGCTGCCGGCGGTGCGCACGCTTTCGCGGTCACCGGGCTGGTTTTTTTCGGCGCGCAGCGGATCACGATCCGGCGACGCGGAACTCGGGTCTTGTGGGGTCATGATGGGCACAAAGCGACTGCTGCGGCGCAGCATAGCGCGCGCGCCCGTTCGGGCCAAGCGGCCCATGGCCGTGATCGTCATTCCGGACACGCTGCGCGCGTCCGGAATGGCGGAGGGGTTGCTCGGGTCCCGCGCCGGGTGCGAAGTTGCCTTTCGGCCGGAATTCACGCCGCGGGACGGCGATCCCTCGGCAGATGGTGGACCAGGAACTCCATCTGGTCGGCAAGGATGTTGCGGTTGGAAAGGATCAGGTGTTCCACCCAACTCGGCTTGTACGGAATCGCCAGCAGCGGCATGCCGGCTTGCTGCGGTGAGCGCCCGCCTTTTTTCAGGTTGCAGGCAAGGCACGCGGACACCACGTTTTCCCAGGTGTCCTGGCCGCCGCGCGACAGCGGCATCACATGATCGCGCGTCAACTCGCCGCGCGTGCAACGCCGTCCGCAATAGAGACACAGGTAACGATCGCGTGCGAACAGCGCCACATTGCTGAGCGCCGGACAGGGGTCGATCGCGCTGCTTTGGCAGTGGCCGCGGCTGGCGACGATCGGGTGCAGGCGCAGGATGCTCTGGTCGCCGCTGTCGCGACGAAAGCCGCCGTGCAACGTGAGGCAGGGGTCACCCAGCGTCCAGGCGACCGCTTCACGCACATACAGGCAGGCCGCATCCTGCCAACTGATCCAGTCGAGGATGCGCCCTCCCGCGTCGAGCGACAACACGCGCGTGGTGTGCAGATCGGCGATCGTGCACTCCGCGTATTCGATGGAACCGGCTGTGTGCGAGTCCATGGCCCGCGCAGCATAGAACAAATCGCGAAACGGGCGTTAGCGGCGTCTTGCCTGCCGGATGTCGCTGGTTACCCGCCTTCCCGGCATCCCGTTATGCTTGGAGACCGAAAGTTCGCGGCGTCCGACCTGATATTGGGGGTTGACCGGCATGGCTGACGTTTTCGTTTCCTACGCCCGCGCCGACAAGGCGCGCGTCGCGCCGCTGGTCGCCGCGATCGAGGCGAAGGGCTGGTCGGTGTGGTGGGACCCGGAAATCACGCCGGGCCAGGAATTCGACGACCAGATCGAAGCCGAAATCGACGCGGCCAAGGCGGTACTGGTGGTGTGGACGCCGGTTTCGGTGGCCTCGCGATGGGTGCGCGGCGAGGCGCGCGAGGCGGCCGAGCGCGGCATTTTGGTGCCGGTGCGGTTCGAGCAGGCGCGCCTGCCGATGGATGTGCGAGCCATCCACACGACCGATCT
>JAICIW010000412.1 GCA_025928735.1 Rhodanobacteraceae bacterium
ATCGGCAAGACGCCTGACGTGTGGGCTGCGGCAGTCGAGGAATACGGCATTATCAACTGGATAACCATGTTGAAGCACGAGGATCCCTTCCTGCGCCAATACGAGATGTCGCTGCTGGGCGATCCCGTGAAAGACCGCAAGGTCTACGACGCCGATTCACCAATCACCTACATCAGGAATGCCAAAGCGCCGCTGCTGGTCCTGCAGGGTGCGAACGACATCCGCGTGCCGAAAGAGGAAGCCGAGCAGGTCGTTTCAATCCTGAAAGGCGCAGGCCGCACCGTCGAGGCACACTACTATCCGAACGAGGGCCACGGTTTCACCAAGCGCGAGAACCAGATCGACGCGTTGCAGCGCACGGCCGACTGGTTCGATCGTTACCTGAAGGGCAAGCAAGTCACCGCGAGCGCATCCCGCTGAGGCCCTGCGGGACGACCGTCACTCGGCGTCCGTTCGAATGGCGGGTGCCGCGGCACGATCGCCGTGGCTTTTCGGCGCCGACACGACCAGAAATCGAACGTCGGCGCCTGAGTCGTTGCGCATCTGATGGGCGGCACCGGGCGGCACGTGCAGACCTTGGCCACTGCGCAGCACATGTTGCACGCCGTCAACTTCAAGCATGGCTTCGCCTTCCAGTACAAAGAAGAATTGCCGCGAGCGTTGGTGACGGTGGCGCTGTTCGGCCGTTCCCGGCGGCATGCGTTCCTCGATCACACTGAGATCTTCACGCGCCAACAGCTGCCAGCCATCGCAGGCTTCTCCCCATCGATAGTGCTCGGCCGATTCCGTGCTGACCGGCTTCAAGGTCATTTCGCCTCCGCGTCGAGCGCTGCAAGCCGCGAACGCAGTTTGTCCAACCGCAAGTCGGCGTACGCACCGGGCGAGGTGCGCGCGGCAAGGCTTTGTTCGGGCGTGCGGCCCTGCCCTGCCGCACTCGCCGCCTGCGCGGCCGCACGGTAGGCGTCGCGAAACGGTACACCTTGCGCGGCTTGCTCGACCGCCAAGTCGGTCGCGTACATCGCGGGTTCGATCGCCGCACGCATCGCGGCTTCGTTCCATTCCAGTCGCGCCAGCAAATCCGGCATCAACTCCATGGCCATCAGGCCCCGATGCACGCCGTGGAAGATGCCGCCCTTGCTGAATTGCAGGTCGCGCTGATAGCCGGACGGCAGCGACAGCAACTGTTCCACTTCCGTGCGCGCGGCGGCGACGCTGGCGTAACTGGCGCGCAGCAGTTCGATCATGTCCGGGTTCCGCTTGTTGGGCATGATCGATGAGCCGGTGGTGTATTCGGGCGGCAGCGTGACGAACCCGAACTCGGCGGTCGTGAACAACGACAAGTCCCACGCCAGCCGACGCACATCGAGCAGCGCACTCCCGATGGCTTCCAGTGCCGCCATCTCGAATTTTCCTCGCGAAAGCTGCGCATACGTGGCCGCCACCTGCATGCGCGCGAAGCCGAGCGCGCGGGTGGTGTGATCGCGATCGAGTTTCAGATTCACGCCGTACCCGGCGGCGCTGCCGAGCGGGTTGGCGTCAATCCACTCGCGCACCTGTTTCGCCCGCCATGCATCGTCGATGAAGGCTTCGGCAAAGCCCGCCCACCACATCGACGTCGACGACACCACCGCACGCTGCAGGTGCGTGTAGCCGGGCATCGGCAGTGACTCACCGGCGGCGCGATCCAGACAGACCCGCGCGCTCGTCGTGCAAAGGGCCTGCAGCGTTGCGAGTTTCTCTTTCAGCCACAAGCGGGTCGCGACCAGGATCTGATCGTTGCGGCTGCGGCCCGTGTGGACCTTGCGTCCAGCGTCCCCCAGGCGTTCGGTCAACCGCGCCTCGATAGCCGAATGGCCGTCTTCGAAACGATCGTCCAGCACGAACGCGCCGCTGCGGAAATCGCCAGCCAGCGCGTCGAGTTC
>JAICIW010000226.1 GCA_025928735.1 Rhodanobacteraceae bacterium
ACGCGATTGGTGACCAACACCGTCGGGCGTTCCAACGCGCGCTGGCCGAGGATGCTGCGCGCGGGTTGCGCATCCTCGAAGCCGCGGAAAGTCATGTTGAGGTACGGCTTGCGCGCCAGGACGTCGAGTGCATACGCGTTGACGAAACCGCCGAAGTTGTTGCGCACGTCGATCACCACGCCTTCGCGGGTCATGTTCTGCGCGTCGAGGTCGCGGTACAGCCGGCGCAACGATGTCTCGGACATGTCGGCCAAATGCACGTAGCCGAGCTTGCCGCCGCTGACCTTGGCGACATACGCCCGATTGCGCGCGACCCACGCGTCGTAGGCCAGCGCGCCCAGCGTGTGCGAGTCGATGGGCTTCACCTCGACGTTGCGGCCGCTGCCCTTGCCCGCCACACGCAACGCAGTCTTCTTGCCGATGCGATCTTCCAACAGCGCGTACAGATCGTCACCCACGCCGATCGCGTGGCCATCGACCGCCTGCAGCGTGTCGCCCACCTCGATGCCGACGATCGCGGCGGGCGACAACGGCACGACTTGCGCCACGCGCAACGTGCCGTCGCGCTCGTACGCGGCGGTGTCGAACACCAACCCCAGGCGACCGGTGACCGGCTGCGCATGCCCGTTCGCACGCACGCCCGAATGCGAGGCGTTCAACTCGCCGACCAGCAGGTTCATCAGCCAGTTCACGCTGGCCGGCGTCGGTGCGCCCGCGATCAGCGGCGCGTACGCCGCACGCATCGCGTTCCAGTCGACGCCATTCATGTGCGGATCGTGGAAGTTGTCGCGCAGCCAGGTCCACGCCTGATTGAACGCAGTCATCTTGTCCTGCGCAAAATCGATGTCCACCTCCGCGTTCAACGCGATCGACTTGGCCTTGCCGCCCTCTTCCAGCGGCACCGAGAACAGCTTGCCTTCGTCGAGGTAATACACCTTCTTGCCATCGGGACTGAACTGCGCATCGGCCTTGTCGCCGCGGGTCGACGTCAACTGCCGCGCAACCGGCGGTTCGTCGGCCAACGGATCCAGCGACCACGCGTAAAGATTGGTGCGACCGGCGATGCGCGCGGTGATCACCAGCGTCTTTCCGTCGGGGCTGAGCACGATCGATTGCGCATCCAGCCCGGTCGGCAGCAACGTGAGACGCTGGCGAATGCCATCGGCATCGATCCGCACGTTTTTCGGCTTCTTCGGCGCCTTGCCTTTCGCGTCGTGCTTGTCGGCCGCATCGTCTTTCCCACCGGACTCTTTTTCATGCGACGGCTCGGGCGTGGTCTGCCGGAACAGGTCGCGGAACTGGTCTTCACGGAACTTCGGCGTCTGCGGCACCAGGTCCACGCTCGCGATTTGGCCCTGCTCGGTGCGCTGACCCGTAATGAACAGGAAGGTCTTGCCGTCGGGGCCGAAGGCGACGTCGTCGGAAAAGGTGTTGGCGAGGCTGCTCAACGCAATCGTCTTGCCGCTGTCGACGTTCACGGCCACCGCGTTGCGGAACATGCGTGGGCCCCACTCCAGCACTGCGATCCAGCGGCCATCGTGCGACCACGCCAACGGGCGGTCGGAGGTAAGCGGGCGGCGCAGATCGAGGTGCGCACTCACGAGTGTGCGCACATGGCGTCTCGACACATTCATCAATGCCAGTTCGCGCCCGTCGCGCAGGAACGCCAGCGTCTTGCCGTCCGGCGAAAACGCGGGCGAGGTCTCTTCGCCATCGCCGTTCGTGAGCTGCGTTTCCTTGCCGGCGTCGAAGTCGTAAAGATAAAGATGCTCGCCGCCGTCGCGGAACGCGCCATACACGATCCGGCGGCTGTCCGGCGCCCACGCGATGCCGTAGGCATCGCCTGGCGCGCGGGTGACGCGTACGGCGTCGCCGCCCTTGTCGGCGTCCGCGGCGAACACGGCGCCGTGCGCGACGAACGCCACCTTCTTGCCGTCGGGCGACAAGGCGAGTTCGTGGAAATCGTCATGCAGGGTCTTGTGCTGATCCTCCGGCCCGGCGACCGCGCCGGCCAGCGCGATCGACACGGGTTGCGCCTTGCCGGTCGCGGTATCCAGCGTCCAGATGCTCAAGCCGCGCCCGAACGCGATGGTCTTGCCGTCGCCTGAAATCGTCGGCCACAACACGCGGCCATCGGTGAAACGGGTGAGCGCCGCTTCCCTGCCGTCGCGCTGCACATGCCAGATGTTTTCCGTGCCGCCGCGATCGCTCCCGCCTCGATCACTCATGTAGTAGATCGACTGTCCGTCCGGCGCCCACATCGGCCAGTCCGCACGCGCATCATCCGGCGTCAGCCGCGCATACGCATGCGACCCGTCGTTCTTCAGCAGCCAGATCGCACCGTGGTCGATGTGCGCACTGCCATGCCGCCACCACTGGAACGCGCCCATGCCCCCGCCGACCAGGGCGACGGTCGAGTTGTCCGGCGAAGGCACGCCCTGCTCCTCGTTGCGATACGCCTCCAGTGACACCGGCATTGGCGTTCCGCCTGTCGCGCGCACGCGATACACCGCGTTGAAACCGCCGATATTGTCGCGCCCGGAACTGAAGTAAAGCCACTGGCCATCACGCGACCAGCCGCTCAATTCATCGCGGCCGTCGGCGTACGTCACGCGTGAAAGTTTGCCGCTCACGACGTCCAGCACGTAGATGTCGCCATCGCCGGTGGCGTCCGACACGAACGCAAGTCGATTGCCATCCGGCGAAAACAGCGGCCGCGAATCGGCACCCTTGTCGGCCACCATCAGGTGCGCCGCGCCGCCCGTGGCCGGCACTTCCCAGATCGCGCCGGCCGACACGAACGCGATGCGCGTTCCGTCCGGCGAAATCGCCGGCTGCGCGAAACTCGGTTTCGGCGCGGGCGCGGTGTCGACCGCGGCCTGCAACGGACACGCCAGCACCGCAAACAGCGCCACGGCGGCAAGATGGATCGCGCGCATCGGAATTCCCCTCGACCGTATTCGTCGCGGGAGTGTAGCCATGCCCGCGCAACCGGCAATGGGCCATTGGTCGTGGGCCTGCGCGCCCGTCGGTGGATCGCATTATCGTGTCGAGCGAGGTTTGCGCAGGAGACGTGATGCGAAGGTTGTTCGGCTGCGGCGTACTGGCGATCTGCACCCTGATGGTCGGTGTCGCGCCATGTCTCGCCGGCCCGCCGTTCCTCACCGACGATCCCGAGCCGGTGGAACTTCGACACAACGAATTCTATGTGTTCGGCACGCTCGATCACGCCGATGGCGCCAGCGCGATCATCGGCCCCGCGATCGAATACAACCGCGGCGTCGCGCCGAACACGCAGTTCCACCTCGTGCTGCCTTACGCCTGGAACGTGCCGAATCACGGCGCCACCGCGTCCGGCATCGGCGATGTCGAGCTGGGCATCAAGTACCGCTTCTTGAATGTGGACAATGGCGGATTGCAGATCGGCGCGTTTCCGATGGCGGAGCTGGCGACCGGCAGCGCGCGTCGCGACCTCGGCAACGGGCACACCTGGTATCGCCTGCCGCTGTGGATACAGAAAAGCATGGGCGCGTGGACGTTCGACGGCGGCGGCGGCTTCATCATCAATCCCGCGCCCGACATGTACGACGCGAGCTTCGGCGGCGCGCTGGCGCAATACACGTTCAATCGGCGCTGGACGCTCGGCCTGGAACTGTTCCGCCAGAACGCACTGGCTGCCGACCAGCCCGGCTACACCCTTCTGAACGCGGGCGGCTACCTCAACTTCTCGAAAAACTTCAGCCTGCTGTTTTCCGCGGGCGGCAGCGTGGCCGGCGCGCAACACACCGTCGCGTACCTTGGCCTGTACTGGACGTGGTCGTCGGCGCGCTGAACAACTCGGCGGTTGAACGCTGCGGAACGGTTCAGCAATTCGTCTGCGCGCTGAATTGCCATCATCCGGAATTCAGCATCGGTTGGCCCGGGCTGACTAGGTTCGGGTTCACCGTGCGCATCTTGCACGCTGTTCCCTCGGAGGATTTTCCCATGCGCAAGACCCTTTTCGCCGTCTCCATCGCCGCGGCGTGTGCGCTCGCCGCGCCTGCGTTCGCGCAGGTGCATCTGGGCGGCGTCGGCCAAGTCACAGGCAATTTGGGCGCGAGTGCCCATCAGATGCTGCCCAACCCCGTACCGCACACCATGCAGACCACCCAGCAGATGGACCAACAAAGCGACCGGTTCACGCATCGCACGACGCACAAGATGCGCCAGGCAGAGGACCGCTCAACCCATGCGCGCGCCGACGTGGACGCCAGCCAACAAGCCGGGATTTCCGCAACCACCCCCGCGGGCAACACACAGGCCAGCGGTTCCGTCCATGCCGAGGCCGGTTTGAACACCGCAGCCGCCGCGGGTCAGGCTGGCGAAGTTGGCCGCGGTATCGGCGGTACCGTGCGCAATACCGCCAACACTGCGGTCCAGTCTACCGACCGCACTGCGGGTTCAGTCGGCAGCGCGGTAAACGGCATCAACGCCGGTGGCAATGCCAACGGTGCGGCCAGTGGCAGCGGCAACATCGCCGGTGGCTCGGCGA
>JAICIW010000410.1 GCA_025928735.1 Rhodanobacteraceae bacterium
AACGTCACGATCGTGTCGGTGACGTAATGGTTGTAGATCGCGCAGATGGCTTCGGCATCCGCAGCCGTTGCCATGCGGATCATGCCGGTTTCGCGGGCCATGCTTTCAAAGCTCATAGGCCGATTCGCCATGGCTGCTGATATCGAGCCCCTGACGCTCCGCATCGTGATGGACCCGCAGGCCGAGCAGGCAGCGGGCGGCGAAGAACGCGACGAGCGCGACGACCCCCGACCACGACACGGTGACCGCCACGCTCAAGGCCTGCACGCCGAGTTGACGCAACACCGCATAGGCGGCCGTGCCGGTACCACCCAGTGCGGGAGAAGTGAACACGCCGGTCAACAGCGCGCCGGCGACGCCGCACACGCCGTGGATGCCGAACACATCCAGCGAGTCGTCCGCCCGCAACCGTCGCTTCAGCACATTCACGCCCCAGAATCCAGCCACGCCGCCGGCACCACCGATGCACAAGGCGCCACCGACGCCGACGGTGCCGCAGGCCGGCGTGATCGCCACCAGACCCGCCACCAGACCCGACGCCGCGCCCAGCATCGATGCGCGTTTGCGGAACATGGCTTCGACCGCACTCCACGCCAGCACGGCTGCCGCGGCCGCGACCAGGGTATCGAGGAAGGCCAGCGCGGCGACGCCGTTGGCTTCCAACGCGGACCCTGCGTTGAAGCCGAACCACCCGACCCACAGCAGCGCCGCGCCGGTGTACGTCAGCGGCAGGCTGTGCGGCGACAGGCGTTCGCGGCCGAATCCGATGCGCGGTCCCAGCATGTACGCGCCGACCAGACCGGCCACGCCGGCGTTGATGTGCACCACCGTGCCGCCCGCGAAATCCAGCGTACCCATGCGGAACAGCCAGCCGGTCGGAGCCCACACCATGTGCGCCAGCGGCAGGTAGGCGAAGGTGAACCACAGCGCGGTGAACAGCAGCACCGCCGAGAACCGTGCGCGTTCGGCAATGGCGCCCACCACCAGCGCGCAACTGATCGCCGCAAACGCGCCCTGGAACGCGACGTAGACGTACTCGGGAATCGCCACACCCGGACTGGACGTCGCCGTCAGCGAGCCGATGCCGACGCCGCGCAGCATCAGCTTGCCGAGTCCGCCGATCACCGCACCGCCGCCATCGAACGCCAGGCTGTATCCGTATGCGACCCACAGCACGATCGCGAGCGAGGCGACCACCAGCACCTGCATCAATACCGACAGGATGTTCTTGGCGCGCACCAGCCCGCCGTAGAACAGCGCCAGCCCCGGCGCGATCATCAGTACCACCAGCAACGTGGCGACCAGCATCCAGGCCGTGTCGCCCTTGTCCACGGTAGTCGTTCGTGCCAGCGCACACGCGGGAGCCAACGTCGAAGCGACGACCCCGAGACGCGATAGCCATCGCGCTGCAGGCACGAGGCTGGTCCGACGGTGCGTTTCAGGAATGCGTGCTGCCATCGCGGCGTTCCGGATAGGTCAAGTGCAGGAAACGCGTGAAGGTGTCCCTGGGTCGCTCCAGCCGGTGCGTCGCCAGGACCCGCGCGGCCATGCCGCGATGATTGCTGCCGTGCGTGAGCAGATGCAGCAGCATTTCATCCACGCGCATCCGGCCGCGGTCGCCGTCGGTGAAAACAAACGGGATGTCGCGGGCAAGTTCCGCCGCGTCGACTCGCGCGGTGTATTCGACGAGCCACCCGTCCACCTCGGCCATCGCCGCCCGCAACGCGGCGAGGATGGGCGTCTCTGCGGTGTTGTCGGCATCGAATCCGTGCGGCTTGCCGGTGAGGTGGCTGATGAAGATGCGATCGACCACGTGGGTGTGGTTGAGGATGCGCACGAAGAAGCGCGCATCCTCTTCCGGCAGCGATTGCCATTGCCGCTCGCCGTGATCCAGCAGGTCCTGGTTCGCCCAGGCCTTGTAGCGGAAGGCGTCGGCGAACGGATGATCCATCGCCGGC
>JAICIW010000275.1 GCA_025928735.1 Rhodanobacteraceae bacterium
ATCGCGCAATCGGCGCGACAGGCGCGCGACCGCATCGCTGTCGAGATCGAAGCGGCGCATCACGCCGGGCACCGCCAGCACGTCCAGCAATGCGTTGGCTTCCCAGCGCGAGCCCGGCGCATCCAGCAGGTCGAGGAACAACTGCGCCACCGGATGCAGCGCGGCCGCGCCGGCATCGCCCAGGTTGAACGGCAGCCAGCGTGCGTCACCGCGCTCGACTCCACCGAACACCGCTTCGATCGCCGGCGCATACAGAGCGATATCGGGCGCCATCACCGCCACGTCGCGCGGTTGCAGGGTCGAATCCTTTTCGAACATCGCCAACAGCGCGTCGTGCAGGGTCTGCACTTCGCGCAACGGCGTGTGACACGCGTGGAACTGGATCGAATCGTCGGCCAGCGTCGCGCGCGGGTCATCACCCGGTGCGGCGTGATCGAGGATGTCGTCGCGCACGCGGCCGAGCAGGTTGGTGCGATCGATGCCGTCGTCGAACGCGTCGACTTCGTGGTCGGGGCGCACGTGCCGGTAGCCGTACAGCAGCTCGATGAATCCGGCCAGCGCGCCGCCCTGCGAGGTGATCAGCGGGTTGCCGCCCTGCTTGTCGCGCAGCCATCGCCACACTTCTTGGCGCCGGATCGGCGTGTCGCCGAGATAACCCCGCGACGGCAACGGCAGGTAGAAATCGACACTGCAATGCAGCCCCGCGACCGCCAGCATCCGCAGCACGTCGGGCGATACGTTGCTGCACGCGAAGCATGCGAAGGAATCGGGCAAGCCGGGTGGCGCGGGTTTTTCCTCGAAACGGCCGGGCGGATATTCCGGGTCGAAACGACGCAGCCAGTCGTCGACCCGCGCGGCGCGCGACATCCCGCCCACGCGCGGCAACAGGCGACGCCAAAGCGCGGCCTGCCAATGGTCGGGATCGGCGCCGCGCTCCCAAGCCAGCAGCTTTTCGCGCCGGTAACCCTGCATGCGTTCGTAGGCGCGCGCGAGTTCCAGGCTCAGCGCGAAGCGTCGCAGTGGATCGCCGTCGTTCGAGAGATATTCGCGCAGCGGCGCCAACGCGGCCCCTTCGAGCGCGTCGCCCAGCAACTCGTACAGATGCCAGCGCAGCACCTCGACATCGAACGGCGAGCGTTCCGGCAATTCAGGCCGCGCGGCACGCAACAATTCCCACGTGAACTGCGCGGGCGCCGTGAATTCGACGTTCGCGATCACGCCCATGCGTTCGGCCAGGTACACCTGCAACCAGCGCTGCAAGCCGGCCTGCGGCACCAGCACACGCGCCGGCACCAGCGGGTTGTCGCGCGCGGCGCACAGTTGCTCGCCCAGTGCGTCGGCCAGCTTCGTGGCATCGTTGGAAGTGTGCAGTCGAAACATGGCGGAACGCGAATGTGATCGCGCCAGTATGCCTGCCGCGCGCTCACGGATTGAGACGAAGGGCGTGGGCGATGGCACTGTTATTGAGAACGATTCGCATTCGTGGGATCATGCGGCACCTTTTACCGAACCCGCCGTATGGCCGCCACGCACCGCTGGTTGAAATCCTTCCGCACGTTGCATCTGTACCTCGGTGTGTTCGCCGCGCCGGCGTTGCTGTTCCTGGCGTTCACCGGCGCGCTGCAAAGCGTGAACCTGCACGAAGCCGCGCGCGGCGGTGACTACAAGCCGCCGGCGTGGATCGCCAGCATCGCGCACATGCACAAGAAGCAGAGCTTCGACGTGCCGGTGAAGCGCGTGCCGCCGAAACCTTCCGCCGCGAACGCGGACGCCGCACCGAAGGCCAGCGCAGTGGCGCGCGCGAACGACAAACCATCACCCATGCCGGCCGGGCGCAACCTGTGGCCCATGAAGATCTTCTTCGTGCTGGTGTCGCTCAGCTTGATCCTGTCGACGGTCACCGGTATCTACATGGGCTGGCGCTACACACGCAATCGGCGTCGCTACGGAGCGACGCTGGTTGCGGGTGTAATGGTGCCGGCGCTGCTGCTGCTGTTCTGATTCCACACGGAAAGTGATGGCTGGCGTCGCGCGCCGCGATAATGGCGCAATGCACGCGCCGCCTGAAGCAAAAGTCGAACCTGCGGATGCACGCGGCGGTCCGGCCGCGATCGCCGCGACCGGCTTGATCGCACTGGCGGTGGCGATGGGCATCGGACGCTTCGCTTTCACGCCGGTGATGCCGATGATGGAAGCCGACGCAGGCCTGACCCTGCGCGCCGCCGGTTGGCTGGCGGCCGCCAACTACCTCGGCTATTTCATCGGTGCGTTGTGTGCCGCGCGCCTTTCGCTTGTGCAGGCGGTGCACGGCGGGTTGCTGTTGATCGCGGCGGTGACGTTCGCGATGGGCATCACGCATGGGTTCGCCCTGCAGTTGTCGCTGCGCCTGCTCGCGGGCATCGCCAGCGCGTGGGTGCTTGTGCATGTGTCGGCATGGACGTTGGGCCGCCTGTCTGCGATGCAACGCGCCGACGCGAACGGCGTCGTGTACGCAGGAGTGGGAGTGGGCGTCGCGGCGGCGGGATTGGTCTGCATGGCCACCATGCAGGTGCGCTGGAATTCGGATCGCACTTGGCAAGTGTTCGGCGTGTTGGCGTTGCTCGCCGCGCTGGCGTTGTGGCGCAGCTTCCGTGATGCCGCCACGCTGCAATCACTGCCCGAAACCTCGCCGCGTATCCGCTGGAATGCAGACAAATGGCGGCTGATGGCCTGCTACGGCGCGCTCGGGTTCGGTTACATCATTCCGGCCACCTATCTGCCGGACATGGCGCACCGCTACATCTCCAATCCGCTGGTGTTCGGGCTGGCGTGGCCGGTGTTCGGTGCCGCGTCGGCGCTGTCGACGTGGATTGCGGCGCGCTGGCTGGCGCACGTCAACGATCGCAAGCTGTGGTCGATCTGCTACCTGTTGATGATGGTCGGCGTCGCGCTGCCGGCGCTGTGGCCGACGCTCACCGCGATCCTGATTGCGGCGCTGCTGGTCGGCGGCACTTACATGGTGGTGACGATGCTGGGATTGCGCGAGGCGCGTCGCGCTGCCGACGCCGAAGCCACGTCGTTCATCGCGGTGATGACCGTGGCGTTCGCGATCGGTCAGATCGTCGGACCGTTGCTGGTCAGCGCGGTCGCGCATCGGCCGCGCGGATTTGCGGCGGCACTGCTCGGCGCTGCGGCCGTGCTTCTGCTCGCAGCGGTTTCGCTGTGGCGATCGGCGCGCCCGTAGGTTGGCGCTGACGCCAGCTTCATCGGCGGAAGCCCAACAATGCGCCGGTGTTGGGCTTCGCCGGATAGAGCCCGGCTCAGCACCAACCTACCCAACTGACCCGATCCCAACCTAAACCACCGGCACGTTGCGGATATTGTTCTTGGGATCGAGCCAGAACGAATCATTGACGAAGCGCTTGAACAGGTCGGGCGGCAGCACCGAATCGCGCTGGGGCGCCGACACCTTCGACTTCACCGTGTGCAGGCCGGGCAGGCCGAGGCGCGAATCGAATTCGTCGGCCTTGTATTCGATGTGGTCGAAGTCGTGGTCGAACCACGGCTCGTCGATGAACTTGTAGACCGCCTGCATCGCGGTCTTCGGATCGCGCGTCAAACTTTCGTAGGTCAGCAGCAGCATCCGGCCGGACGAATACTGTCCATACCACGCGTCCTTGGTGGCCTGGAACG
>JAICIW010000280.1 GCA_025928735.1 Rhodanobacteraceae bacterium
CGCCAGATGTTCGCGCAGGTCACCAACCCGGCGATCGACCCGATCCGCGAACAACTGGTGATGTCGCTGACCTCGTTCATCGGACCCAAGCCCAACCTGCTCGACATCAACAACATCAATCCGCCGCTGCGACTGGAAGTTTCCCAGCCGGTGCTCGGTTTCGAAGACATGGCGCGACTGCGCAAGATCGGCCGCTATTCGCGCGGTCGTTTCCGCAGCCACACGCTCGACATCACATGGCCCGCCGCGTGGGGCGCGGCCGGCATCGAGGCACGGCTCGCGTCGCTGTGCGCGCAGGCCGTGGATGCGATCGAACAAGGCCACAACATCCTGATCGTGTCCGACCGCAATGCGGACCGCGAGCGCGCGGCCATCCCCGCATTGCTCGCGACATCCGCCGTACACCAGCATCTGGTCGCGCGCGGCTTGCGCACAAGCACCGGACTCGTGGTCGAAACCGGTTCGGCGCGCGAGGTGCACCACTTCGCGCTGCTCGCTGGCTACGGTGCCGAAGCCGCGCATCCGTATCTCGCGATGGAAACACTCGCCCAGCAGTTTGCCGGCGCACCGGATGGCATCACCTCCGACAAGGCCATCGCCAATTACGTGAAGGCCATCGACAAGGGCTTGCAGAAGGTGATGTCCAAGATGGGCATCTCCACCTACATGTCCTACACCGGCGCGCAGATCTTCGAGGCGGTGGGCCTGTCGCGCGAATTCGTGGACAAGTATTTCACCGGCACCACGTCCAACATCGAAGGCGTCGGCCTGTTCGAAACGGCCGAGGAAGCGCTGCGCCTGCACGCGACCGCCTACAGCGATTCGCCGATGCGAGGCGATGCGCTGGCAGACGGCGGCGACTACGCCTGGCGCGCGCACGGCGAGGAACACATGTGGACGCCCGACGCGATCGCGAAACTTCAGCACGCGACCCGTGCCAACAACGCGAATACCTACGAAGAATACGCAGCGCTGATCAACGACCAGAGCCGCCGCCACATGACGCTGCGCGGACTGTTCGAATTGCGCGTCGACCCGGCGCAAGCGATTCCGCTGGACGAGGTGGAGCCGGCCAGGGAGATCGTCAAGCGCTTCGCCACCGGCGCGATGTCGCTGGGCTCGATTTCCACCGAGGCGCATACAACATTGGCGTTGGCGATGAATCGTCTCGGCGGCAAATCCAACACCGGTGAGGGCGGCGAAGATCCCGCGCGTTACCGCAACGAACTGCGCGGCATCGCGATCAAGGATGGCGATACATTGGCCGGCATCCTCGGCAAGGGCCGCGTCGAGCGCGACATTGCGCTGCAACCCGGCGACTCACTGCGCTCGCGCATCAAGCAGGTGGCCTCGGCGCGCTTCGGCGTCACCGCGGCGTACCTCGTCTCCGCCGACCAGATCCAGATCAAGGTATCGCAGGGCGCCAAGCCCGGCGAAGGCGGGCAGTTGCCCGGCCACAAGGTTTCCGAATACATCGCGGAGATGCGCTTCTCGGTGCCCGGCGTGGGATTGATTTCGCCGCCGCCTCACCACGACATCTATTCGATCGAGGATCTGGCGCAACTCATCCACGATCTGAAGAACTGCAATCCGCGCGCGTCGATTTCGGTGAAGCTGGTGTCCGAAGTCGGCGTCGGCACCGTGGCCGCGGGTGTTGCCAAGTGCAAGGCCGACCATGTGGTGATCGCCGGCCACGATGGCGGCACCGGCGCGTCGCCCTGGTCGTCGATCCGGCACGCCGGCACGCCGTGGGAACTCGGGCTTGCCGAAACCCAGCAGACGCTCGTCCTCAACAAATTGCGCGGGCGCATCCACGTGCAGGCCGACGGCCAGATGAAGACCGGCCGCGACGTGGTGATTGCGGCACTGCTGGGCGCCGACGAGTTCGGCTTCGCCACCGCGCCGCTGGTGGTGCAAGGCTGCATCATGATGCGCAAATGCCATCTCAACACCTGCCCCACCGGCGTGGCCACGCAGGACCCGGCATTGCGCCGCCGCTTCACCGGCCAGCCCGAGCACGTGGTGAATTATTTCTTCTTCGTGGCCGAGGAAGCGCGCAAGCTGATGGCCGAGCTCGGCATCCGCCGTTTCGACGACCTGATCGGTCGCGTGGAGCTGCTGGACATGCGCGCCGGCATCGGGCACTGGAAGGCGAAAGGGCTGGATTTCGCGCGCGTGTTTCATCGACCTGATGTTCCCGATGACGTTGCACGACGCCACGCCGAGCAACAGGATCACGGCCTCGACCACGTGCTCGACCACGTGCTGATCGAAAAGGCTCAGCCGGCGTTGGAACACGGCGAGAAGACCCGCTTCATCGTCGACGTGCGCAACGCCAACCGCAGCGTGGGCGCGATGCTGTCGGGCGAAGTCGCGCGCCGGCATGGCGCCGAAGGGCTGCCCGACGACACCATCCACATACAACTCGACGGCATCGCCGGCCAGAGTTTCGGCGCCTTCCTCGCGCGCGGGGTCACACTGGATCTCGTCGGCGAAGGCAACGACTACGTCGGCAAGGGCTTGTCCGGCGGGCGCATCATCGTGCGCTCGCCGAATGATTTCCGCGGCTTCGGCCCCGACCACATCATCGTCGGTAACACCGTGCTGTACGGCGCGACCGACGGCGAGGCGTATTTCAACGGCGTCGCGGGCGAGCGTTTCGCGGTGCGCAACTCGGGCGCGCGCGCGGTGGTGGAAGGCGTGGGCGACCACGGTTGCGAATACATGACCGGCGGTACCGTGGCCGTGCTGGGAGAAACCGGGCGCAACTTCGCGGCGGGCATGTCGGGTGGCGTGGCCTACGTGTATGACCCGAGCGGCGAATTCGAGCGGCGTTGCAACCTGTCGATGGTGGCACTGGAGCCGGTGCTGGCCGGCGTGGAACAGGAATTGCGCGTGCCGCGCGAACACTGGCACCGTGCCGCGCGCGATGCGGCACCCGCCACCGACGAGGTGATCCTGCGCGGTTTGCTGGACGCACACTTCCGACACACCGGCAGCTTTCGCGCCAGGGAAATCCTCGGCGACTGGGCGAATACGCGCGCGCATTTCGTGAAGGTGATGCCGCACGAATACCGGCGTGCGCTGGCCGAAGCGAAGACGCGCGTCGCGGCTCCGGCCGCTGAAACGGCCACCGCCTGAAGGAGCCAAGCGCATGGGCAAGATCACCGGCTTTCTCGAATTCGGGCGCGAATCCGAAACCGTCGAAGCACCGGCCGCACGCAAGCGCCACTGGCGGGAATTCTTGCGCCGCCTCGACGACGAACCCGCGCGTCGCCAAGCCGCGCGCTGCATGGATTGCGGCATTCCGTTCTGCCACCACGGCTGCCCGGTCCACAACGTGATCCCGGACTTCAACGATCTCGTTTACCGGCAGGATTGGCAGCGTGCGCTGGAGGTGCTGCACGCCACCAACAATTTTCCCGAGTTCACCGGACGCATCTGCCCCGCACCGTGCGAAGCGGCGTGCACGCTCAACATCGCCAGCGAACCGGTTGGCATCAAATCGATCGAGCACAAGATCATCGATCGCGGCTGGGAAGAAGGCTGGGTGGTGCCGCAGCCTCCCGCACGCAAGTCGGGCAAGCACGTGGCGATCGTGGGTTCCGGGCCATCCGGACTCGCCGCCGCGCAGC
>JAICIW010000320.1 GCA_025928735.1 Rhodanobacteraceae bacterium
GGTGGGGGTCTGCACGTACTGCGAGATGTCGGAGGTCACCTGATCGCCACCGACCGGCAGCGACTTGGTGTAGCGGATCGAGCCGTGGGTGTAGATCGCGATGTCGGTGGTGCCGGCGCCCATGTCGACCACGCACACGCCGAGTTCGCGCTCGTCCTCCGTCAACACCGATTTCGACGCGGCCACCGCGGCGGGCACCAGATCGTCCACGGCCAATCCGCAACGCTGGATGCATTTGGTGATGTTCTGGACCGCCGAAGCCGCGCCCGTCACGAGATGCACGCCGGCCTCCAGCCGCACGCCGCTCATGCCGACCGGATGGCGGATGCCGTCCTGGCCGTCGATGCGGTATTCCTGCGGCTCCTTGTAAAGCACCTTGCGATCGGCCGGGATGGGCACCGCGCTGGCCGACTCCAACACCTGGTCGAGGTCGCCGGCGCCGACTTCCCGGTCGCGGATCGCGGCGGCGCCACGCGAATTGTGGGTCTCGAGGTGGCTGCCCGAAATCGAAGCGCATACCGAACGGATGTCGCAACCCGCCATCTGCTCGGCTTCCTCGATCGCGCGCTGGATGGAATGCACGTTGGAGTCGATCTCGACCACCACGCCCTTCTTCATCCCGCGCGACGTGTGGCTGCCGAACCCGATCACCTCGACCGGTTCGCCCGGCATGTACTCGCCGACGATCGCCATGACCTTGGACGTGCCGATGTCGAGGCCGACAACCAGGTTCTTGTCGCTCTTGCGATTCATGGGCCTAAACGTTTCCGTCAACAGCATGGGGGCCACCGTTTTTCGAGTTCGGAGAGGGTGTGGGCGCCGGTTCCGGCCAGCGCACCGCGAAGCCGTTGCTGTAGCGCAAATCGGCATAAACGAAACCGTCGCTGCGGCCACGCATCAGGATGGGCAATGCCGCCGCGAAGCGCGCCAGATGTTGGTCGGGCTTGTCGCTGCCGACCACCACGTGTCCGCCATTGGAAAGCGTGAGGTTCCAGCTTCCGCGCGCGGACAAATCGACGCCGGTCACCTGCAGGTTGTAGGGCGCGAAGTCAGTGAGCGAGGTGCGATAGAACGCCATCACGTCGGCGGCGCGGTCATCAGGTCCACTGAAATGCGGCAATCCGTTCACGACAGCGGCCTCCGGCACCTTGAAGATGCGGCCATCGATTCCCAGCAGGGCATCGCTGCCCCAGCGCGCAACCGGATGGATTTCCGTGACGGTGATGTCCAGCGCATCCGGCCAATGCTTGCTCACTTCCACCTGGCCGACCCACGGCAAGGCCGCCACCGCGTCGCGGACCTTGTCCAGCCGGATCGCGAAGAAACCGGAACCGAGGTTGGGCGCGACCGCCGCACGAATCTGCGCCGCGCTCACGTGCCGGAACGTCGCGTGCACTTGCAGCTGGCGCACCGGCCAGCGCTCGGACGCGAACCAGCCCTGCAGCACGCCGATCACCGGCAGCGCGACCAGTGCGATCGCGATGATCCAGGCGGCGAAGCGGAGGGAAGCGGCGCCTTTCATGCGAGGCCTCCCTGTTCGCGATCGAACGAGGTTTCCAACACCCGCCAGCACAGCTCCGGGTAATCGATACCGACCTGCGCCGCGGCCTTCGGTACCAGCGAGTGCGAGGTCATGCCCGGCGCGGTGTTGACTTCCAGCAACCAGTTGCGGCCCCGCCGATCGCGCATCACGTCGACACGGCCCCAGCCGGAACATGCCAACGCGTCGAACGCCTGCCGCGCCAGCGCACGCAGTTCAGCTTCGACGTCGCCGTCGAGGCCGGGACAGATATATTGCGTGTCTTCGGCGATGTACTTGGCGTTGTAGTCGTAGTACTCGCCCTTTGGAACGATCCGGATGCTGGGCAGCACGTCGTCCTGCAGGATCGAGACAGTGAGTTCGTCGCCTTCAATCAGGGTTTCCATCAGCAGATCGCCGGGATAGCGCTGCGCCAGCGCCACCGCGTCGTCCAGATCGCTTTCCTTGAACACGCGCGACACCCCGACGCTGGACCCCTCCGACGCCGGCTTCACGATCAGCGGGAATCCGATCCCGCGCGCGGCGCCGTGCACATCGGCGCCGCGTGGCAGCGGCAGGAACTTCGGCGTCGGCAGGCCCAGCGCACTCCAGACTTGCTTGCTGCGGACCTTGTCCATCGACAACGCCGAACCCAGCACGCCGGAACCGGTGTAAGGGATGTGCAGCGAATCCAGCGCGCCCTGCAGCACGCCGTCCTCGCCACCGCCGTGCTGGCCGTGCAGGATGTTGAACACCCGCGCGAAGTGGCCGGCGCGCACCGCATCCAGCAATGCCGGAATGCCGTCGATCGCATGCGCATCCACGCCGCGCGATGTCAACGCGTCCAGCACGCCACGCCCGGAATTCAGCGACACCTCGCGCTCGGACGAGCTGCCGCCCATCACCACGGCCACACGTCCGAACGCGCCGGGATTGGAGATTCGCGCTGACCGATTTGCACTCATGCTGCGCTCCGTGTTTTCAGGTCGCCGCCATGCGCCAGCTCGGCCGCCGCCGCACCGATATCCCCGGCGCCCAGCATCAGCACCAGATCGCCGTCGCCCAGCAGCGCCGGCAGCGTTTCGCGCAGGGCGCGCGGATGCTCGATGAACACCGGATCGACCTTGCCGCGCGCGCGCACCGCGCGCGCCAGCGCGCGGCCGTCGGCGCCCGTGATCGGCGCTTCGCCCGCGGGATACACCTCGGTCAGCACCAACGCATCGGCTTCGCACAGCACGCCCGCGAAGTCGTCCAGCAGGTCGCGCGTGCGGGTGTAACGATGCGGCTGGAACACGATCACCAGCCGCCGCTCGGGCCAGCCATCGCGCGCCGCCTGCATCACCGCAGACAACTCGCGTGGATGGTGGCCGTAATCGTCGACCAGCATCACCTTGCCCGCATCGATCGGCAACTCGCCGTTGATGTGGAAGCGCCGACCCACGCCCTGGAAATGCTCCAGCGCGCGCGCGATCGCGTACGGCTCCACACCGAGGTGCCAACCGATGGTCGCCGCCGCCAACGCGTTCAGCACGTTGTGGCGTCCGGGAAGGTTCAAGGTGATCGGAAGATTCGGCTGGCCCGGAAGCATCAA
>JAICIW010000331.1 GCA_025928735.1 Rhodanobacteraceae bacterium
ATCCGTCACATCCCGGGCGTCATCGTGCACGGCCGCTACGACATCATCTGCCCGGTGAAGACAGCATTCGAACTGCATCAGGCGTGGCCGGAAGCCGAGTTCCATATCGTGCTGGCGGGGCACGCCGCGTCCGATCCCGCAGTCGTGGACAAGTTGGTCGAAGCCACCGACCGGTTCGCCGACCGCCTTGCCTGATTGATTCCGGAAAAACCGGCAACCCGCCATCAACGAACGCAACAGGTACGAGTAACCCGCAGTACGGCATTGCGTTCTTCGCACTGGCGTCCGGGCCAATCTTTGTCGACCTTCCCGCACCGCACGAAACGGATAGTCCGATGTCGGGCGTGCTGGCAATCTGTGCGCTTTCCAGGAGTACGCCCATGCTGACCTTGTTCGATTACCCGGCTTCGCAGAACGGTTGGAAGATACGCCAGTTGTTGCATCACCTCGGGCGCCCGTACTGCACCGAAATCGTGAGCATCTTCGAGGGCGAGGGGCGTAGCGACGCCTACCTCACCGTCAACCCCACGGGCACGGTGCCGGCGATCCGGCTGGACGATGGCCGTACGCTCGCAGAATCGAACGCGATCCTTGCGTACCTTGCCGACGGCACGCCGTACCTGCCGTCCGATTCCTTCGAGCGCGCCAAGGTGCAGCAGTGGCTGCATTTCGAACAGGAACGCGTGGAATCGGTGATCGGCTCGCTGCGCTACTGGACGCTCACCGGGAAACTGGCACAGCGCCCGCCGGCGCTGGTCGAGAGGAAACGCACGGGCGCGCTGCGCACGCTCGGCATCCTCGAACGCGAATTGTCCACGCGCGCGTTCCTTGCCAACGATCGCTACAGCATCGCCGACATGGCGGTGTTCGCGTACGCCAGTCGCGCGGAAGAGGCTGGCATTTCGCTGGAATCCTGTCCGCACTTCCGCGCATGGATTGCGCGGGTGCAATCGCAACCGGGTTTCCTCGCGACGATGCATCCGTACAGCGAAGATCCGCACAGCGCCGACGAGCTGCCCTGATACGGCGCGTCGTCAAACGGTGCGCAGGTCTTCGGTGACCGTGCCCCACTCCGCGACCTCGTTCTCGTGCGCGGCATGGCGCCAGGTTTCCTTGAGGGCGTCGCCGTACCACTCGCGCATGGACGGCAGCGCCAGCAGGCGCTGCGCGTAGGCGTTCGCGGCATCATCGAGCGGCGGCACGTAGGTCTGGATGCGGAACGCGACCGGCGCATAGAACGCATCGGCCGCGCTGAATTTTTCACCCGCAAGGAACGGGCCGCCGAAGCGCTGCAGGCCGTCATTCCACAGTGCATTCAACCGCGCAAGGTCGCTTTTCAAGGCGTCGTCGACGCGATGCAGCTTGACCCGGATGCCGCAGTTCATGCCGCACTGCGTGCGCAGCGCCATGAAGCCGGAGTGCATTTCCGCTGCGGCGCAGCGCGCGAACGCCCGTGCAGCCCTGTCGGCGGGCCAGACGTCCGGATGCGACTCGGCAAGATATTCCGTGATCGCCAGCGAATCCCATACCGTGATGGCGTCGTCCACGAGGCATGGCACCTTGCCGCTGGGCGAAAACCCGGTGAACGCGCTGCCGTGGAACGGCATCAGTTTTTCCTCGAACGGGAGCCCGCGTTCGCGTAACAGCACCCACGGGCGCAGCGACCATGAAGAATAATTCTTGTTGGCGATGTACAGCGTGGGCATGGCGGACTCCGGCGTGGTCGAAGCACCGATTTTATGCCCGCACGCGAAATGCGGCGCCGGCACTTTCCGCACGCGCGTGGCCAGCGACGCGCTGGCATACTCGGGATTTCGCTTTCAACAGGAATGCCCATGCGCCTGCTTTCCACCCTCGCCCTCGGCGCTTTCGTGCTGCCCGTCGCGGCGCAGGCCGCCGATCGACATTCCTACGCGCAGCCGAAGGAAGTCGTGGTCAACCACATCGACCTGAACCTCAAGGTCGA
Source organism: Rhodanobacteraceae bacterium (assembly GCA_025928735.1). GTDB lineage: Bacteria > Pseudomonadota > Gammaproteobacteria > Xanthomonadales > Rhodanobacteraceae > 66-474. The sequence continues at coordinate 1,967 of JAICIW010000331.1, forward strand.
TTTCCCGCACAAGCAACTGGACGGCGTCGCCACGCTGACGCTGGACTGGAAAAATCCGTCCGCGCAGAATTTGGTGCTCGACACCGAGAACCTGAAGATCGCGTCGATCGAAGCGGTGGACGGCAAGGGTCACGCCAGCGCGTTGAGATACGACCTCGCCACGCCGGTGCCGAACATGGGCTCCAAGCTCACGATCGTGGCGCCGGAGCATCCGCACGAAGTGCGGATCGCCTATACCACGTCGCCGGACGCCAGCGGCCTGCAATGGCTGACCGCCGCGCAGACGGCCGACAAGAAATTGCCATTCCTGTTCTCGCAGTCGGAAGCCACCCACGCGCGCTCGTGGATTCCGCTGCAGGATTCACCCGCGATCCGCTTCACGTACACCGCGCACGTCACCGCACCGAAAAACGTGCGCGTGGTGATGAGCGCGCCCAACGATCCGAAACATCCGCTGGACGGTTCGTTCGATTTTGAACAGACGCACCCGATTCCGTCGTACCTGATGGCGATCGGTGCCGGCGATCTGGACGTCCGCGAAACCGGGCCGCGCAGTGCGGTGTACGCCGAACCATCCGTGGTGGCCAAGGCCGCGCACGAATTCGAAGACACCGAGAAGATGATCGAAACCACCGAGAAGCTGTACGGCCCGTACCGCTGGGGCCGTTACGACATCCTGGTGCTGCCGCCGTCGTTCCCGTTCGGCGGCATGGAAAATCCGAACATGACGTTCGCCACGCCGACCGTGCTGGTGGGCGACAAATCGCTGGTGTCGCTGGTCGCGCATGAGCTCGCGCATTCGTGGTCGGGCAATCTCGTCACCATGGCCACTTGGCGCGACGGCTGGTTGAACGAGGGCTTCACGACCTACGTGCAAGGTCGCGTCACCGAGGCGTTGTACGGCAAGGAATTGGCAGACGAAGAAAACCTGCTGGCGATCCGCAGCCTCGAAAAGAACATCGGGCACA